>NZ_JBEOZN010000050.1:0-60643 GCF_040298085.1 Streptosporangium sp. NPDC001681
GTTCGTGCGGCGGGTCTCTGAGGCTCGTGCCGGGAGGGTGGTTTTCTTCATGCAGGGGTTCGTGCGGCGGGTCTCTGAGGCTCGTGCCGGGAGGGGGGTCTTCTTCATGCAGGGGTTCGTGCGGCGGGCTTCTGAGGCCGGTGCCGGGAGGGTGGTCTTCATAGGGCGGCGAGCCTCCGGCGGCGGGCGAGCAGGATGAACACCGGGGCGCCGATGAACGCGCACATGATGCCCACCTGCACCTCGGCGGGGGCGGCGACCACCCGGCCGAGGATGTCGGAGCCGAGCAGCACCACGGGGGCGAGCACGACGGTGTACGGCAGGACCCAGCGCTGGTCGGGTCCGGTGAAGGCGCGTACCGCGTGCGGCACGGCCAGGCCCACGAACCACAACGGCCCGGCGGCGGCGGTGGCGGCCCCGCACAGCAGGGTGACCGTGAGCGCGGTCAGTCCGCGGGTGCGGGCCATGTTCACGCCCAGCGCGCGTCCCGCCTCGTCGCCCAGTGCCATGGCGTTGAGCGGCCTGGCCAGCAGCAGCCCGAGCACCAGGCCGGCCGCGAGGAACGGAGCGAGCCGGATCGCCACGTCGGCGCTGATCCCGGCCAGCGACCCGGTGAGCCAGAACCGCATCCGGTCGAAGGTCACCGTGTCGGCCCGCAGGATCGCCGAGGCCGCGGCGTTGAACACCATGCCCAGCGCGACACCGGCGAGCGTGAGCCGTACCGGACCGCCACCCGAGCGTCCGGCGGAGCCGAGCGCGTAGGCCAGCGTCGCGGCGGCGGCCGCACCGGCGAACGCGAACCAGACGTAGGCGGTGGGGTCGCTCAGGCCCAGCAGCCCGATGGCGACCGTCACGCCGAGCGCCGCGCCCTGGTTGACGCCCAGTAGCCCGGGATCGGCGAGCGGGTTGCGGGTGAGGCTCTGCATCAGCGCGCCGGCCAGGCCGAGTGCCGCGCCCACGCCGATACCGATCAGCGTCCGCGGCACGCGCAGGTCCCTGATGACCGTGTGGTCGGTGGACCCGTCGGGTGCGAGCAGCGCGTCCAGCACCGTGGAGAGCGGGACCGAGCGCGATCCCACCGCGATACTGACCAGCGCCAGCAGCACCAGTATCGCCAGCGCGGCCAGCAGTCCGGCCGCCAGCGCGGCCGCGCGCCGTTTCGGCGACGGCGGTGGCGTGCCGTCCGGTTCCCCGGCCGTCTCGGACGCGGCCGTGGCCACACCGGCCCTGCTCACCGAGCCCCCTCCCTATCGGTATAGCTAAGGTAAGGCTAATCTAATGAAATAGCCATTTAGGTAAGCCTATCCTTCGGAGAGTGAAATGTCGCTACCTGTCCTTCCGCGGCGGGGATTCATGGCTGTCGGCCTCGTGTTCGCCCTGGCCGCGTGCGGGAGCGGCACCGAGACGGCACCCGCGGCCGGTGGCTCTCCGGCCGCCTCCTCGTCGGCGGCGGGTCCGTGGGCCTTCACCGACGACCGCGGAAAGAGGATCGAGCGGCCCGAGCGCCCTGCCCGCGTCGTCGCCCAGGTCGGCGCCGCCGCCGCGCTCTGGGACTTCGGGGTCCGCCCGGTCGCGGTCTTCGGTCCGCACAAGCTCAAGGACGGGACCAGGGACCCCCAGGTCGGCAACGTCGACATCACCAAGGTCGAGTCCATCGGCAACGTGTGGGACGAGTTCAATGTCGAGAAGTACATCTCGCTCCAGCCCGACCTGCTGGTCAGCGGCATGTACACCGGAGACACCCTCTGGTACGTGCCGGAGAAGTCCACCTCCACCATCGAGCAGGTGGCGCCCACCCTCGGCGTCCGCCTGGTCGGCAGGTCGCTGCCCGAGATCATCGGGAAGTACGGCGAGGTGGCCGCCGCCCTCGGCGCAGACCTCAACGCCTCCGAGGTGACCGCGGCCAAGGCGAGGTTCGACGCCGCGGCCAAGGCGCTCGTCACCCCCGAGACCAGGAACCTGAAGATCCTGATCATGTCGGGCGGTCCGGAGGCGATGTGGGTGGTCAATCCCGATGACCACGCGGACGTGCGCTACTTCAAGGAACTGGGCCTGGACGTCGTGGTGCCGGGCAAGGTCGACGAGGCGGGCTTCTGGGAGACGCTGAGCTGGGAGAACGCCGACACCTACGAGGCGGACGTGATCCTGGTGGACGCCCGCACCCAGTCGATGCGGGTCGACGAGATGAAGGGGAAGCCGACCTTCGCCAGGCTGCCCGCGGTCAAGGCCGGGCAGGTCTACGCCTGGCACGCCGAGGAGCGCTACAGCTACCAGGGCTACGCCGACGTGCTGGAGAAGCTCCTGGCCGACCTGGTCAAGGCCAAGAAGCTCTAGTCCGGTGACCGGGCACGTCCGCCGGGTTCGGTGGCTTCGACGGTGGCTTCGGCAAGACGACGACCGGAAACCCGGCCACACTTCATGTCCACCGCATCAGCCGGACCGCGGTCGCGGATCTGGGAGGCACCGGTCCACGCGCTCGGCTCCGCGGGGCGGCCGGCGGGGTCAGGCGTAGGCGCCGCGGACCTCGATGATGTCGGCCAGCGGGAACTCCAGATAGTCGCCCGCCTCCTCGCACCACGCGTCGAGCACGCCGCTGCGCAGCTCGCCGTGGCTGATGGTGGCGGTCAGGCCGTCGGCCAGTGTGATCGCCGCCCGCACACCCCGATCGACGACGAAGCCGAGCAGCGACTGCTGGGCGGTCGGCAGGCGGGAGGCCATGCGGCCGATGACCGCCCACGTCCTGCCACCGGACTGGGTGGCCTGGCCCTCGGCGACGAGCAGGCGCTGGGCGTGCTCGCGGGGGTCCGGCGGTGGCTCCACCAGCGGGTACGGGGGCTGTTCGAACTCGGCCACCCTGCCCCCGGGCAGCAGGATCAGCCGCCCGTTCCGCGGTTCCTCGACACGGGCCCTGCGGATGGTGATCTCCCCGGTGTCCTCGATGGGCACCGGCGCGTAGCCGTTCTCCCGCAGTGCCGCCAGGGTCCTGTCGGCGGGCATCGCGCTGGCCAGCACGGTCGGGGCGAGCAGCCGCAGGCCCAGCCTGCCCAGCCGCCGGTGCCCGGCGATCTCGGCCAGCAGCACCGGGTCGGAGGCCTGCACGATGCAGGCGACGGTGGTCACCGTGACCTCGCCGTGCCGCCTGGCCACGTCGTGAATCAGGTACTCGAGGGGCTGCGGCACCCTGCCCACCTCGGCGAGGTCCGTCAGCAGACCCTCGGCGGTGTAGCCGGCGTCCATGGCCCGGCGCACGCTGGCCGGGGTGAACCGCCAGACCGAGGCCGCGCCGCGCGACTCGCGCTCGGCGGCCCGGTCGAGCAGCTCGGCGAGCTCGCCGGCGGGCGGGCCGGTCACCACCGCGGTGAGGTCGGCGCCGAAGAGCGCGCTCCGCCGCACGCTGGCCAGCGCCCTGGTGGAGCACTCGACCAGCACGGGGTCGTTCTCCACCAGGGGCGCGGAGTCGTCGATCTCGTCGCCGGGGAAGGCGTCCAGCCCGGCCATCGCGCGGCCGAGGTCGGTGATCGTGTCGAGGGCGACCAGCCCGAGCATCCGGGCCTCCTCCAGCACGGCGGGAGCGCACTCGGCCAGCAGCGACCGGTCCAGCAGCGGGGCGTGCCAGTACGCGGACTCGACCAGCCCGGCCAGGTCGACGCACGCGGTGCTGGCGGGCAGGCGGGCCAGCACGCCGAGCACCGCCCGCCGGGCGCGGGCGACCATGGCCCCGGCGGGATCGTCGCCGAGCACCGTGCCGTACTTGCCGTCGACCTTCCGGAGCGACGAGCGCTCCATCCGCCACCACGCCGACAGCAGCACCCTGAGCCTGGCGGCCGCGTCGTCCAGCCGCCAGCGGTCGAACTTCTCGGTGGGCACCAGCCCGCCGGCGGAGTCGTCCCAGGCCAGCAGCCGGGCCACCGCGCAGACCTCCAGCAGCAGCCGGGTCTCGTCCTCGTCGCAGCCGGTGTCCTTGGCCACCCGCCGGACCTCGCGCACACCCACCCCACCCGCCTTGAGCAGCGGCAGCGGGAACTTCGCGGTGTTCTCCAGCATGGCGGCGCAGCGCTCCACCACGTGTGGCGCGGCCAGGGTCATCAGGTGGTCGACGGCCTCGGGGTCGACGGGGAGCGTGGCGAGGTCGGGCGGGACGGGGGTGAAGGGCGGGTGGTAGTCGGGGCCGCGCAGCGCGAGCGCCACCTCACGGGGCATCTCGGCCACATTCCAGCTGGGGCGGAAGAGCAGCCCGTGATCGGCGGCCCACTTCTCGGGAGACCCCGGCACCACGAACTCGCCGCCGTCCACGTCGCGGACAGGACCGTCCCAGGCGAACTCCTCAAGCAGCCGCCCCGTGCCCTCGGGAGCCTTCTCCAGCAGCGCGGTCACCCGGTGGGGGTCGGAGAGGATCTCGGTGACCCTGGCGACCGTACGCCGCTTCGGGCCGTGCGGCAGGCCCAGGGTCCTGGCCAGCGCGCGCAGCGCGTCGGCGCTGACCGTCCAGGAGTTCAGGTAGTTGGGGAGCGGTTCACCGAGCCCGCAGGGGGCGGTCCACCACCGGGCGAGCCCCTCGGCCACCCGGATGCGGCCCTCGCTGTCCGGCCACGCCAGGGCGTGGTCGAACAGCAGGTCGAGCCAGGGCGCCACCTCGGCCTCGGGCACGCCCATGAACCGGGCCACCGTCTCCGGCCCGGCCTGCTCGCCGAGGGTCAGTGCGGCCTGCGCCACCTCCAGGGAGGGCAGCGGCAGGCCGCGCATGACCTCCATCACCGCGAACCCGTTGCCCAGTCGCTGCGCCAGGGTGTCCAGGCGGCGCGGCCACGGTGGGGCGATGGCGTCCGGCCGGTTGGCCAGAACTCGGGCGAGCCGTTCTTCGTCGAGGGTTTTCAACCAGCCGAGCAGGTGATCGTCCATCTCGCAGCTCTCTCAGGAATCTCGCGCGGGGACTCTCCGTGAGCCATAAACATCCACGGTAATGCAGAGGGCATCTCTGACGGCATCTACCGCGCAGAATGCGACGCGTTATATGAGGTCTCCATCCGGTTCTAACCGGTCCCGGGGCCACCGGGAGGGAGGAGCGGCGGCCCCGGGACCGATTGGCGCCCTTAAGGGGAAGAGGCGGCGCCGTCCGGAAGAGGTCGGTGGAGGCGGTGAAGGAGCGGGGCGGGGAACGGCACGCGGCGGGCGTTCGTGGGTCTACGGGCGGTCGAGGGGGGCGGGATCCTCACGAAGGCCGGTCCGCAGGACGGCCCAGACAATCTTGCCGTACGGGGCCAGCGGTGCCCAGCCCCAGCGAAGACTCAGTGACTCGACGATGTGCAGTCCGAGGCCGCCGATGTCGAGTGGCGAAGGATCGCGGAGCGCGGGGAAGCCGGCTCCCGGGTCGTTGAGCGTGCAGGTGACCAGATTGCCCCGCCGGATCAGGGAGAGCCGGATCGGCTCCCTGGCGCGCGACTCGGCGAGCCGGAGGCCGTGTCTGAGGGCGTTGGTCGCCAGTTCCGAGACGACCAGCTCCATGTTCTCGCCCAGCTCGCCGAGGTTCCAGCCGGTGAGGGTGCCCGTCGCGAAGCTGCGGGCGGAGTGGACGGACTCGGCGTGTGGCGGGAGCACGAAGGTGGCGCTGGCCATGACTGCCGGGGATCCAGGGAGAAGATCGCGCGCGGAGTCGGGCCACCAGCCTGCGGGGGGCCACCAGTCGAGCGCCGTCCATGACGTTGACGCTCGGGGGGGCGCGGTTTGGGCGGACTGCACAGCCGCAATCATGGTGCAAACTCCCGTGCAGGTGCAAGAGCGAATGCACGTGCATAAGGTGTGTGCAACCGCTACCGTTACCGGTGATTGGGTAATTTCGTACGAAAGGGGATCTTGATCGTGGCCAGGGATTCTTCGGCCGCGAAGTGACAGACTGTCGATCAGGAAAGCGAGCGAGGAGCATCACGTGTCCATGGATCCGCCCGGTACCGGTTCCACTGTCCGGCGCATCATGCTCGGCGCGAGTCTGCGCCGGCTGCGTGAGGAGAAGGGGCTCGCCCGTGAGGTAGCGGGATTCCACATCCGTGCCTCAGAGTCCAAGATCAGCCGTATGGAACTCGGCCGCGTCGGCTTCAAGACGCGTGACGTGGAAGACCTGCTCACCCTGTACGGCGTGCTCGACGACGCAGAACGGCGCGGCCTGCTGGAGATGGTCCGCGAGGCGAACACCCCCGGCTGGTGGCACAAGTACGGCGACCTGTTGCCGAACTGGTTCACCACCTACGTGGGGCTGGAGGAGGCGACGAACATGATCCGCACCTACGAGGTGCAGTTCATTCCCGGCCTGCTGCAGACATCCGCCTACGCGCGCACCGTGATCCGGTTGGGCTACCCGGACGTGCCGGAGGCGGAGATCGAGCGTCGTGTGCATATGCGCATGCAGCGGCAGGATCGCTTAACGAAGAAGGACGGCCCCCGATTGTGGGCGGTCATCGACGAGGCGGCCCTGAGGCGTCCCATCGGAGGTAAGGAGACGATGCGTGAGCAGATCCAGCACCTGCTGGAAGTGGCCACGCTTCCCAACATCACCCTCCAGGTGATGCCCTTCCGATTCGGCATGCACGCGGCCGAGGGTGGTGCGTTCAGCATCTTGCGGTTTCCCGAGTCCGACCTGTCGGACGTCGTCTATGTCGAGCAGCTCTGGGGTGCCCTCTACTTGGACAAACGTGAGGACATCGATCCATACCTCACGGCCATGGAGCAGTTGTGCGTGGAAAGCACCACGCCCGGGGGCACCGCCGAGATCCTCGGCGACCTTCTCAGAGAGATGTAAATGGAGCAGACCTACAACGGCATGCCGGCCACTGACCTTGCCGGGGCCAGCTGGCGCAAGAGCCGCTACAGCAACTCGACGGGTAACTGCGTCGAGCTTGCCGAACTTTCGGATGGCAGCATCGCGGTCCGGAACTCGCGTTTTCCAGAGGGGCCTGCCCTGATCTACACCAGGGATGAGATCCGTGCCCTGGTGCTCGGGGTGAAGGATGGGGAGTTCGACGGTTTAACGGTGTAACACCGTTTTTACCTCAGGGCCGCCGGGTTAACCAGGCCGCGTCGGCCGTGTAACCGGGGGAGTGGAACGGCGCGGAAGAGTTTGAGATCACAGTGATTGGGGGCTCAAGCCGTGCTCGACCAGATGACCTTGTACCCGGTGGCCGACGACGTGCTGTTCGCACCAGGCGGGCGCGTCGTGATCCGCACTTACGGCGTCGCCTCGGCGGCGACGGGGGAGGGTGCGCCCACTCCGGTGTCCTACCGCACATGGGTCACCGGAGTGCGCGACCAGCCACGTTACTGGCGCTGGGGCCACTTCGAGGACGCCTGCCACGGTCACCGCCGGGTCCTCGAATGGCTGACGGGGCGAGGTCCGCAGCCCGCCGCGGCGGCCGCCTGAACGAGATCTCCACGCTGTACGGCGTGATCCTTCTCAACTAGTGTTCAACCAAGCATTCGCTTGGGTTGAGGAGGCGCTTACCGTGCGGCGAGGCATCTACCTGATCGAAGAGGTCGACTTCCGGCCGATGAACTCCCGCAGGCCGCTGGAGTACCTCACCTGGCTCACCCGCTACAAGAAGGAGGACGAGGCCCTCGACACCCCGGAACTGACCCGGGGACTGTCGATCAGATCCAGGGACATCGACCTGGTGGGCGCCTTCTACGCCGTCGGCATCACCGGCCACCCCCAGTTCAAGGCGGTCACGCTCTGGGACTGCCACGGCGGCTGGGACGGCGGCTGGCGGCAGATGATGAACATCTACGACGGCGTCGACGGCAGGCTCTTCCTCTCCGACATCGACGACCTGCGTTTCTCCGCCTTCTCCCGGCCACTGGGCGCCGTGCGCGGCAGCCCGGCACTCGCCGACATCACCGCGGAGGGCTACGCGGCCCCGTTCTACCTGTTCGAGAGCGCCCAGGTGCGGCCCGGGGCCGCGCTGGACTACCTCGACGCCGTCCGCGAGGAGCGCGCGCCCGTCCTCGCCGACCACGGCCACCGCCCGATCGGTCTGTACGAGGTCCTGTTCTGCGACACCGAGGTCGTCACCGTCTGGGGCATGACGCTGGACGACCACCTGGCGCTCCAGCGGTCCAGGGACGCGGCGCTCGGCCTGGACGACGAGGTGGAGCCGGACGGCCGGCTGCTCGACTGGAGTAGCCGGGCCAGGGAGTTCCTGGCGGGCCCGTGGCGGGAGACCCTGCTGGCGCCCTTCCCCGGCTCCCGCCTTGCCCCGATCCAGGCCGATCTCCGGTGAGGAGGAGGGCCTGTCGCGGCGGAAAGGGGGAGCCGGGGGAGGGCTCCGATCGCGGGTCAGGGGTCAGACGGGCGCGTTCCAGGTGAGGACGACCGGCTCGTCGCGCTCGAAGCCGAGCCGGGAGTAGGTGCCGGTGTCCAGGCGGAACAGGCGGCCGTCGGTCGGTGGCAGGCCGAGCCAGCGGGCGCACAGCACCCGCAGGTAGTGTCCGTGGGCGACCAGGACCACGTCGCCGTCCGCGGCCAGGGCTCGGGCGATCACCCGGTCGGCGCGGGCGCCGACCTGCTCCGCGCTCTCGCCGGGGTGCTCGGCGTCGCCGGGGACGACGCCGTCGCGCCACAGGTACCAGCCGGGGCGCCTCTCGCGGATCTCCAGGGTGGTGATGCCCTCGTAGCCGCCGTAGTCCCATTCCCACAGGTCGGGATCTGTCTCGTAGTCCTTGATTCCGGCGAGTTCGGCGGTGTCCCTCGCGCGCCGGGCCGGACTGACCAGGACGAGGCCGAACGTCCGGTCCGAGATCAGCGGGGCCAGTGCCCGTGCCTGATCCTCGCCTCCGGCGGTCAGCCGTAGATCGGTGCGCCCGGTGTGCCGGCCGTCCCGGCTCCATTCGGTCTCGCCGTGCCGAAGCAGAATCATCTGGTCCATGATGCCCAATCATGCCGCCGGCGGTCCGGCGCGCACGCCCCGGGGCCCCGGGACCCCGAAGCGTCGCGGGTCAGCGCCCCGCGAGCTCCTCGGCGACCGGGATGAAGGCGTCCAGGTCGCGCTCGTGGTGGAGTACGAAATAGGACAGGTCGTGGGTGTCGCGCCAGTGGCGGAGCTTGTCGACGATGTCCTGGCGGGTGCCGAGCAGCACCTGCGGAGTCTCGTCCTGCCGGGAGGAGTCGGCGGCGCTCCACGGCTCGTCCCGCTTGCGGACGCCGAGCTGCTGCACGCTGGTGCCGAGCTCGATCCGGTGGTAGCGGCCGGCCGCGGCCCGCCGTACCAGGTCGATCTTGGCGAGGAAGGCGTCCAGACCGCCGTCCGCGCCGTCGGGGCCGGTGCCGTCGGCGCGTACCCGCATGCCGAGGTTGATCACGTCGGCCTCGCGGGCGGCCAGCCCGAGCATGCGCGGGCCGCCGCCGCCGAGCAGCAGCCGAGGGTGGGGGCGGCTCAGGGGCTTGGGGGTCTGGTCCAGGGCGGTGATCCGGTAGTGCCTGCCGTGGAAGGTGAAGGGGCCGTCCGCCCACAGGCCCTTGAGCACGGTGATCGCCTCGGCCAGCCGGTCCACCCTGACCCCTGGCGGCTCGAACGCCAGCCCGGCGCCGGCGTAGTCGGCGGCCATCCAGCCGGTGCCGAGGCCCAGTTCCAGGCGGCCCTCGGAGAGCAGGTCGACGGTGGCGGCCTCCTTGGCGAGCACCGCGGGGTGGCGGAAGTCGTTGGCGAACACCAGCGTGCCGACCCGCAGGCGGCTGGTGGCGCACGCCGCCGCGGTCATCGCCGCGACCGGCGCGAAGCGGGGACCGACCAGATGGTCGGGGACGAGCAGCACGTCGAAGCCCGAGCCCTCCAGGCGGCGTGCCGCCTCGGCCCAGGCCCTGGCCGAGCCGGCCTCGCGGATCACGGCGGCGAACCGGAACGGGCGATCCATCGGCATCCCCTCTGTTCTACCAAGCGCTTGCTAAGCATAGACGCGCCGTCCGGGCACGGAAAGGCGACTGTTATTACCAAGCGCTTGCTTTAGCGGGTGCGAGGTTCGACACTGAGCCAATGGCTGACGACAACCTGGTCCGCGAGGTGACCGACGACGAGGTCGCCTTCTTTGCGGACAACGGCTGGGTAAGGCTGCCACGCCTGGTCGAAGGCGGCTACGTGGCCCTGCTCCGCGACCGTGCCCGGGAACACCTCGCCGAGCGCTCGCGGGCGGTCACCTCCAAGGTCGACCAGGCGTTCGGCCAGTCCAGGGACATCGCCGAGACCGACGAGCACTTCCGGGACCTGGCCTTCGCCCCGGCTCTCGGCCGCGGCGCCACCCGGCTGCTGCACGGGGTGGCCGGGGTACGGATCCAGGTGACCAACCTGCTGATCAAGGAGCCGGACGGCGGGCACGGCGCCACCGAGTTCCATCAGGACTTCCCGTGGATGCCGATGGACCGCTCGGCCATGCTCACCGTCTGGCTGGCCCTGGTGGACGTGCCCGCGGACATGGGCTCGCTCCGGTTCCTGTGCGGTTCCCACCGCTACGGCCTGCTGGGCCGCTCCTTCGCCAGGGACGGTGACGACCAGCTCAGCCAGCACCCGTGGCTGAAGGAGCTGGAGATCTCACCGCCGCTGGACCTCGCGGCCGGGGACGCGACGGTGCACCACGCGCTGACCGTCCACGGGGCGGCAGCCAACCGCAGGGACAGCGCCAGGCTGTCGTTCACGGTCACCTATTTCGACGCGGACGCGCTCTACACCGGGACGCCGTACGGGCAGACGGACGATCTGGGACTGACGGTCAACCAGCCGTTCGAACACCCGAGGTTCCCCGTCGTCGCGCACACGTGACCGGGCCGGCGACGAGCGAGGAGTGGTGACCGGACATGAGTGACAACCCCGCCCCGAGCATCGAGACGATCACCGGCCCCATCGGGGACCCGGGCGCGACGCTCATGCACGAGCACATCTTCGGGCTCAGCCCGGAGATCCTGTGGAACTGGCCGGACATCCCCGAGGGGTGGGACCTCGAAACCCGCGCCCGCGAGGCGGCGGCCAAGCTGAACGACCTGAAACGGCACGGCATCGACACGGTGGTCGACCTGACCGTGGTCGGCCTGGGCCGCTACGTGCCCGCGGTGCAACGGGTGGCCGAGCTGACCGAGGTCAACATCGTGGTCGCCACCGGCCTCTACACCTACGACGCGCTCCCGCCCTACTTCGGCAACCGCGGGCCGGGCTCGCTGTTCGGCGGCGCCGACCGGCTGGCCGAGTTCTTCGTCAGGGACATCACCGAGGGGATCGGCCGTACCGGTGTGAAGGCCGGCATCCTCAAGTGCGCCACCGACCACCTCGGCATGACCGCCAACTGTGAGCGGGTCTTCCGCGCGGTCGCCGAGGCGCACCTGGAGACCGGGGTGCCGATCTCCACCCACTCGCACAGCGCCTCGGGCGGCGGCCTGGAGCAGCAGAAGCTGCTGGCACGGCTGGGCGTGGACCTCTCCAGGGTCGTCATCGGGCATGCCGGAGACGCAACAGACGTCACCTACCTGGAAGAACTCATCGCGAACGGCTCCTACCTGGGCATGGACAGATTCGGTATCGAGACGATCAGCTCGTTCGAGAACCGGGTGGCGATCGTCGCCGAACTCGCCGCGCGCGGCCACGCGGACCGGATGGTCCTGTCCCACGACTCCTACTGTTTCAACGACCGCTTCGACGCCGACGTCGTACGGCAACGACACCCCAACTACCACCTGCTCCACATCTCCAGGGACGTACTGCCCGAGCTCCGCAGGCGAGGCGTCACCTCCGAGCAGATCGACCTGATGCTCATCGCCAACCCCCGCCAGATCCTCGCCCGGCGCGAGCCGTACCGAGAGGCAGGTCATGATTACCGCTGAGGACTTCGACGTCAGCGCGGCCTGGCACGTCGCCGCGCCCTACGACTTCCTGCGCAGGCTCCGCGACGAGCGTCCGGTGTTCTACAGCGAGCACCTGGGCGCCTACGTCATCAGCCGGCACGAGGACGTGCGCGCCGCCTACGGCGACCCCAGGCGTTTCTCCTCCGAGGGCTCGCTGACGATCTCCCGCAGCCTCGCCGACGAGACCAGGCGGGTGCTGGGCGAGCACGGCTCGTTCCTGTCCAGCTTCGTGGCCAACGTCGACCCGCCCACCCACACCCGGCTGCGCCGCTCGGTCTCGCGCGCCTTCACCCCGCGCGCCGTCGCCGCGATGGAACAGCGCTTCCGCGACCTGAACGAGGAGGTGCTCGACCGGGTGATCCCGAGTGGCGGGGGAGACCTGGTCGCGGAGATCGCGCACGTGCCCTCGGTCAAGCTCACCGCCCGCTTCATCGGCGTCCCCGAGGAGGACGAGGCCTTCGTCAAGGAGCATGTGAAGGACTGGTTTCAGCTCTTCCTGTCGCCGCAGCCGCCCGAGCGCCAGCTGGTGCTGGCCGAGAGCTTCCTGACCTACCTCGACTACGTCGACAAGCTGGTCGCCTCCCGCGCCGCCGAGCCGCGCGACGACTTCGTCTCGCTGATGACCTCGCTGATCGGCACCGAGCTGTCGCACCGCGAGGTCGTCGAGCTGATCTCCACGATCCTGCTCGGCGGCAATGACACCGTGCCCAACCAGCTTGGCAACAGCGTGTTCAGGCTGCTGCGCGAGGAGATCTGGCCGGTGCCGCCCGAGCTGGTGCAGAACGCGGTGGAGGAGTGCATGCGCATCGACGGCGCCAGCCTCGGCTCCTTCCGGTACGCCGCCGTCGATGTGCAGATGCACGGCGTGACCATCCCGAAGGGCTCGCTCTGCCTGCTCTCCACCGACTCCGCGGCCCACGACGAGCGCGTCTTCGACGAGCCGGACGAGTTCCGGATCGACCGCGGCAACGCCGACGCGCACATGACGCTCGGCTACGGCATCCATTTCTGCGTGGGGGCCGCGCTTGGCCGCCTGCAGCTCCGTACCGCGCTGAAGGTGCTGGGCCGCCGCCTCCCGGGGCTCCGCCTGGCATCCGGCGGACCGCCCGTCACCTACCGCACGTCGCTGGTCGGGCGGGGCCTGACCGCGCTGAACGTGGAATGGTGACGCGCTTCGACGGCCGGGTGGCGCTGGTCACCGGCGCCGCCTCGGGAATCGGCGCGGCGACCGCGCGCCGGCTGGCCGCCGAGGGAGCCTGCGTCGGGGTCGCCGACCTGTGGGCCGCGGGCGCGCGCTCGGTGGCCTCGGGAATCAGGGCCCGCGGCGGTACGGCGTGCGCGCTCCACTGCGACGTGTCGGACGAGGAGGAGGTGAAGGCGGCCGTGGCGCAGCTGATCGGCTCGTTCGGCGGGCTGGACGTGCTGCACTCCAACGCCGCCTGTCTGGACCGCGACGTCTACGGCCGCGACCAGGACCTGCTCGACCTGGACGTCGAGGTCTGGGACCGCACCATGGCCGTCAACCTGCGGGGGGCGATGCTCATGGTCAAGCACGCGGTCCCCGCGATGCGTGACGGCGGCGCGATCGTGCTGACCTCGTCGGTGTCCGGGCTGGTGGGCGACGCCGACCACGCGGCCTACGGGGCGTCCAAGGCGGCCCTGACCGGATTCACCCGCTACGTCGCCACCATGTACGGCTCGCGCGGCATCCGCTGCAACGCGGTCGCCCCCGGCCTCGTCATGACCGACGCGGCGCGCGGGGCGATGTCCCCGCGGCGGCTGGCGGAGAAGGCGGCCGAACGCCTGCTGCCCTGGGCGGCGGAGCCGGACGACGTGGCGGCGCTGGTCGCGTTCCTCGCCTCGGACGAGGCGCGGTGCGTGACCGGCCAGACGATCGTGGTCGACAGCGGGACGACGGCGCACCGTCCGGAGCACGCGATCAGGGCCTGGGAGCGTGCGAAACTGGATCCGTGACGTTATCTGTGGGTCTGGTAGGTGCCGGACCGTGGGCCGAGATGGTGCACGCGCCGATGCTGGCGGCTGGTCCGAACACACGTCTGGCGGGGGTGTGGGCCCGTCGCCCCGAGGCCGCGGCCAGGTTCGGTGCTCCGGTCTTCGAACGGATCGAGGAGCTCTTCGACAACTGCGAGGCGGTCGCGTTCTCGGTGCCGCCCGCCGTCCAGGCGGAGCTCGGCGTGCTCGCCGCCAAGGCGGGCAAGGCACTGCTGCTGGAGAAACCGCTCGCCGCCGATCTGGACGGCGCACGGCGGCTGGCCGAGGCGGTCGCCGAGGCGGGCGTGGCCTCGCAGATGGTCCTCACCTGGCGTTACTCGCCCGCCACCCGGGCCTTCCTGGCCAGGGTCTCGGCCATCGAGCCGTTCGGCGGCCGGGCGGCCAACATCTCGGGGGCGATGCTCGGCGGGGCCTTCGCCACCTCCTGGCGACTGGAGCGCGGCGCGATCCTCGACGTCGGCCCGCACATGATCGACATGCTGGACGCCGCGCTCGGCAGGATCGTCGGGGTCCGCGCCCACGGCAACCCGCTGGGCTGGGTCGGCCTGCTGCTGGAGCACGAGACCGGCGCGGTCAGCGAGGCGTCGCTGTGCATGAGCGTGCCGGGTGAGAGCCCGCCCTCCGACGTCGAGATCTACGGCCGCCTCGGCCGGGAGACCATGGACGACACCCGGCTGGGCTCCGACGTCTTCTCCCTCATGCTCATGGAGTTCGAGCGGACCGTGCGGCGCGGTGGTGGCCACCCCCTGGACGCCGCGCACGGCCTGCGCCTGCAGGAGATCATCGCCGCCGCCGAGGAGCAACTCGGCTGAGAGGCGCCTCTGCTGAACGACGGCCCGCCGGACGAGCGACTGGAGGCTTGGCGGACGGTCCCTCCGGAGCCGCGGCGGGCCGGCTCGTCGGTGGCGATGTGCCTGGAGGCCGGATCCGGAGGTTCGGTGGGCGGTCCCTCCGGGGCGCGGCCTACCCGGAGAGCCACAGAGCGGTCCGTCCAGGGTCTCGGCATAGAGGCTGTTCGGGGGAGTTGATAGCGTTCGTCCAACGCGTGGTGTGAGCGAAGTCCGGTGTGAGTCCGGCGCTGTCCCGCAACTGTCATGGCCCCTCGTGGGTCGAGCCAGGTCGCCTCCGCCACGTCGTCGACGCCGACCCTCGTGGAAAAGGGTGACCCGTCCTTGTCTGGGTCCCTCGGTTCCGGTAACTGAAAGGACCTCCCTTGAGGCCCGTACGCAGCGCCCTCGCCGGCGCCCTGCTCGCCGCACTGACCCTCGCCGGATGCGGCCAGACCTCCCCCGCGACCTCGCCTTCCACCGCCTCCGCAAGTGCCGCCGCGACTCCCTCGGCGGCGGGCTTCCCGGTCACCGTCGAGGCGGGCAACGGCTCCGTCACCATCGAGAGCAGGCCCGAGCGGATCGTCTCGCTCTCGCCCGCCGCCACCGAGAGCCTGTTCGCGATCGGCGCGGGATCACAGGTCGTCGCGGTGGACGACCAGTCCAACCACCCCGCGGAAGCGCCGAAGAGCGAGCTGTCCGGTTTCAAGCCGAACGTTGAGGCGATCATCGCCCAGAAGCCGGACCTGGTCGTGCTCTCCGATGACATCGACGGCATCGTGGCCGCGCTGGGCAAGGTCGGCGTACCGGTGCTGCTGGAGCCCGCCGCCACCAAACTCGACGAGACCTACGACCAGATCACCGACCTCGGTGCCGCCACCGGCAACGGCGAGCGGGCCACCGAACTCGCCGCGCAGATGAAGAAGCAGATCGACGAGCTCGCCGCCGCCGCACCGAAGGACACGAAGCTCACCTACTACCACGAGCTGGACGTCACCCCCTACGCGGCGACCTCCACCACCTTCATCGGCCAGATCTACGGGCTGTTCGGCCTGACCAACATCGCCGACAAGGCCCCCGACGCAGCGGGTGGCTACCCCAAGCTCTCCGCCGAGTTCGTCGCGCAGGCCGACCCCGACCTCGTCTTCCTGGCCGACACCAAGTGCTGCGGCCAGTCGAAGGACACCCTCGCCAAGCGACCGGGCTGGTCCAAGCTGTCGGCCATCAAGAACGACCAGGTCATCCTCCTCGACGACGACATCGCCTCCCGCTGGGGGCCGCGCGTCGTGGACCTCGCCAAGCAGGTCGGCGAGGCCGTGCAGAAGGCCGCGGCCAGCTAGTTGACAGATCTCCCCCGCTCCTTGGGCGTCCCCGGCGGCACGGACGGGCCGCCCCGCGACTCCGGCACCCCGAAGGCGGGCAACGCCACCTCGGCACCGTCCCGTACCCGGCCGGAACCGTCTCCTCCTGACCCGACCGCTCCCGCCGCCGGTACGTCGGGGCTGCCCCGTCCGGGCACCGACATGCCGGAACCGTCTCCTGCCGGTGCCGTGCGGGAGCCGTTCCCCTCCGGTACCGGCACCTCGGAGCCGTTCCGCCCGGGTGCCGGGAAGGAGCCGTTCCCGCCCGGCGCCGGTGCGGCTCGGAAGGCCGGTGTCGCGGGCGGGCAGGCGGCCCGGCTCAGCCCGGCGGTGACGGTCGCGGCCGTGGCCCTGCTCCTGGCGAGCATGCTCGCCGGGCTGCTGGTCGGTGCCGCGGACATCGCGCCGCGCAGTGTGCTGATCCAACTGCTCGACTGGCTGCCGTTCGTCTCGGCCGACTCCGGGCTGGCCCCGGTCGAACTGAGCCTGCTGGCCGAGATACGGCTGCCCAGGGTCCTGCTCGCCGCGATCGTCGGTGGCCTGCTGGCCGTCGCGGGAGCCGGCTACCAGGGAGTCTTCCGCAACCCGCTGGCCGACCCCTACCTGCTGGGAGCCGCGGCGGGCGCCGGTCTGGCGACCACGGCGGCGATCGTCCTCACCAAGGGCGACGGCGAGGCGATCGGCATCCCCGCCGCGGCCTTCGCCGGCGCCGTCGGCGGGGTCCTGCTCGCCTACGCGCTGGGCAACGCGGCGGGCCGGGGCGGCGGCACCGCCACGCTGGTCCTCGCGGGCGTGGCGGTCACCTCCTTTCTCACCGCCATCCAGACGTTCCTGCAGCAGCTCAGGGTGGAGGAGCTCCAGCGCATCTACGCCTGGATCCTCGGCAACGTCGGCGGCGGCTGGAGTCAGGTCACGCTGGTGGCCCCGTACGCGGTCGTCTCGGTGACGGTCATGCTGCTGCACGGCAGGCTGCTCGACGTGCTCTCGGTCGGTGACGACGAGGCGGTCACCCTCGGCCTGAACGCCGCCAGGGTCCGCCTCGTCGTGCTGTTCGCCGCCTCCCTGGCCACCGCGGCGGCCGTCGCGGTCAGCGGGCTGATCGGCTTCGTCGGCATCGTCGTGCCGCACGTGGTCCGCCGCCTGACCGGTTCCTCGTACCGGGTCGTGCTACCGATCTCGCTGATCGGCGGGGCCGCCTTCCTGGTCCTCGCCGACCTCATCGCCAGGACCGTGCTCGCCCCCGCCGAGCTGCCCATCGGGGTGGTGACCGCCTTCTTCGGCGCGCCGTTCTTCGTCGCCGTACTGCGCATGACCCGCCGGGTGGAGACATGAGCGTCCGGGCCCGTCCGTACGAGGAGCACACGACCGTTCCGGCAGGTGTGCACGGGGAGCGGGTGACCGTGGCCCGTGCGCCGCGTGGAGGGGAGATCCGGTGAGCCGCCTCGCGGTGAGTGACCTGTCGGTGGTGCTGGACCGGCGGACCGTGCTGTCCGGCGTCGGGCTCGATGTCAGGGACGGCGGCTGGCTGGCCGTCATCGGCGCCAACGGCGCGGGCAAGTCCACGCTGCTGCGCGCCCTGGCCGGGGTGCTGCCCTGCGAGGGCGAGGTGCTCGTCGACGACGTGCCGATCAGACGGCTGCGGCCCAGGGACCGGGCCAGGCTGCTGGCCTACGCCCCGCAGTCCCCGGCGCTGCCGGTCGACATGACGGTGTTCGACTACGCCCTGCTCGGGCGTACCCCGTACATCCCCTACCTGGGCCGCGAGGGCCGCCGCGACCGCGAGGTGACCGCGTCGGTGCTGGAGCGGCTGGACCTGTCGCCCCTCGCCGACCGGCGGCTCGGCCATCTGTCCGGAGGCGAGCGCCAGCGCGTGGTGCTCGCCAGGGCGCTGACCCAGCAGGCCCCGGTGCTCCTGCTCGACGAGCCCACCACCGCCCTCGACCTGGGACATCAGCAGCAGGTGCTGGAGCTCGTGGACCGGCTCCGGCTGGCCGACGGACTAACCGTCGTCACGACATTGCATGATTTGAGCCTGGCCGGCCAGTACGCTGACTCGATGATGTTGCTCTCGGGCGGCCGGGTGGCCGCCTCCGGCACCCCGGCCGAGGTGCTGACCGGAGAGCTGATCGGCGAGCACTTCGAGGCCCGCGTCCGCGTCGCCACCGGCCCCGGTGGCAGGCCCGAGGTCCACCTGGAGCGTCCTTGACCGGGTCCGAGATTCCCCCGAGCCTTCCCGAGCGGGTGCGAGGTTCGTCCGGAGGCCTACCGAGCGGGTCCGAGATCCAGCCGGCGCGCGAGGTCTCTTTGCGGCTGAGCCATCGTGAGGAGGACGGGGCCCGGCTGGCCTCGCTGCTCTGGGAGTTCGGCCCCGGGTGGCGGGCGATCTCCTCGGCCATGGTCGGCGGCGGCATCGGCCCGGCCGCCTGGGCGCTCAACGCGCAGGTGGTCGGTGGATACTCGCGGATGGACCCGGTGGAGCACCTGCTGGAACTCGCCCCGCCCGGCTCCGGTGTCGGCATGCTCACCGCCGCCTCCGTCGACCACTTCACCCGGGCCGCCGACGGGGGAGTGGAGGTCATGGCGACCGTCGGCCTGCGCGTCCCCACCTGGGCCGCCGCCCCCGAGGGTGTCCCGGACCCCGAACTGGCCCCCGCGTACCTGCCGGGAACGATCAACATCGTCGTCGCCGTACCGGTCGCGATGAGCGACGCCGCCCTGGTCAACACGGTCATGACGGTGACCGAGGCCAAGACCCAGGCCCTGCTGGAGGTCGGTTTCCCCGGCACCGGGACCGCCTCCGACGCCGTCTGCGTGGCAGTCCCCGAGCACGGCCCGGAGGAACTCTTCGGCGGCCCCCGCTCCACCTGGGGCGCCCGCATCGCCCGTGCCGTCCACACCGCCGTCCGCCAGGGCGCCCAGCAGTGGGTAAACCGTGATGTGTTGACTACTTAAAGTAAGAGAATTGCGGGAAGTAGCATGTGAGCGAGGGCGAGACTCCCGATACTGAGCAGGTGACCGCGATGGCAACGACGGAGCCGACGACCAGGCGGACGGTTCTCCAAGGAGAGCCGCCGTTCACTGTCGACGACCTGCTCAAGTTTCCCGATGACGGGAACCGCTATGAGCTCTTCAACGGGAGCCTGTTGGTGAGTCCCTCTCCTATCCCCCTGCATCAGCGTGCGATCTTCCGTCTCGGGCGGATTCTCGAAGACGCCGCGCCCTTGGAGTTCGAGCCACTGCCGGAGGTCAACCTCCGGGCGAGCGACCGCGACTTCTTCATCCCCGACCTCGTCGTGGTGCCGACGAAGGCCGTCGACGAGACGCAGTTGATGTTCGCGCCACGCGACATCCTCCTGGCCGTCGAGGTGGTCAGCCCGAGTACCCAGGCGCGGGACCGTCATCTCAAAAGGGCCGCCTACGCCGCGGCGGGCATTCCCGCCTACTGGCGGATCGAGCTGTCCGACGGTCCGTCCGTCCACGTCCACGAACTCGCCGGTGACGAGTACAAAGCCGCAGAAAAGTACGAGGCGGGAGAGGTCGCGACCCTCTTCGCCCCCTTCGAGGTCTCCTTCGATCCCGCCGTGCTGCTGCGGCCTCGGGGCTGAGCGAGGCAAGCCCTCCGCGGGGCCGGGTGGCCTCCTGCACCGGGGGTCGCCCGTCCGGACCCGCGCGTGTCAGTCCTCCGCACGCAGGGCCGTGCCGTCGTCCCTGACGGTGACGCCGTAGTCGGCGAGGGCGCCGTGCGGGGTGACGCGGCCGGTGTCGAGGTCGGCGAGGACCTCCTCGACGGGACGATCGCAGGGGGAGCCGATGCCGCCGCCGCCGGTCGTCTCGATCACGAACGCCTCGCCCGCGCTGAACCGGACGTTGTTCACCTTGGAGTCGAGGCGCTCCAGCGAGCCGTCCGCGCGTCGCAGGTAGAAGCCGCCGAGCCGTCCCGGCAGGCCGCCGGAGCGTCCGGGCGGGGCGTTGCGCAGCCGGTCGCCCCGGGTGGTGACGTGGGCGTCGGCCAGGAAGCGGATCACCGTGCGGGAGCCGAGGCCGCCCCGGTGCCTGCCGGGGCCGCCGGAGTCGGGGACGGTCTCCACCGACTCCACGACGAGCGGGCAGCGGGTCTCGACCGGCTCGACCTGGGGTACCGAGTTGCGGCCGATGCCGAAGTGCACGCCGGTCGCGTCCGGGCCGTCCTTGCCCTGCCGGGCGCCGACCCCGCCGAAGTCGTACGACAGGTGGATCCAGTACGGCGCCCCGACGGCCGCGATGGAGAAGGGCTGCAGGATGCCGCTCGCCGCGATGGCGCGTTCGGGCATCGCGTCCGACAGTGCCTGGAAGACGGCCTCCATCGCCGCGTAGATGGGCACGAACCGGCCACCGCACGGATAGGGCGAGCGGGCGTTGAGCAGCGAGCCGGGTGGCAGCCGCACCTCGATCGCCCGCAGGCAGCCGTCGTTCATCGCGATGGACGGGTCCAGGAAGCAGCGCATCGCGAACACGGCGGCGGCCAGCGACTGTGACGAGGAGGAGTTGATCGCCGCAGGGACCTGGGGATCGGTGCCGTCGAAGTCGAGTACGGCTCCCGCACCGGGGGCCAGGGTGACCGCGACCCTGACGGTGTGCGAGGTGGTGAGGTCGATGCCGTCGTCGTCGATCGGGTAGGACGCCTCGTAGCGCCCGGCGGGCAGGGCGAGGAGGGCCGCGCGGGTCAGCGTCTCGGTGTGGTCGAGATAGTCGTCGATCCCCCGGGCGAGCCCGGCCGGGCCGTACTCGCCGACCAGCGCCTCGATCCGGGCCGCGGCGACCGCGGTGCCCGCGACGAGCGCGCGCACATCGCCCATGACCTTGTCAGGGGTGCGGCTGTTGGCCCGCAGGATCGCCTCGATCGCCGGTTCCACGCCGCGCGCGGTGGCCAGCAGGACCGGGGGGAGTTGCAGGCCCTCAAGGAAGATGTCGGTGGCGAGCGGGGCCATGCCGCCCGCGGACAGGCCGCCGAGGTCCGAGACGTGGATCATCGTCGCGGTGAAGTAGGCGGGCTCGCCGGCGACGAAGACCGGCCGGTAGACGAGCAGGTCGTTGGTGTGCACCCCGCCCCGGTAGGCGTCGTTGAGCACGAACACGTCACCGGGCCGCATGGTGGGGGCCGGGATGTCCTTCAGTAGTTCGGGCAGCGCGACCTTCAGCGCCATGCTGTTCATGAGCGTGGTCGCCATCGACTGCGCGACCAGGCGCCCATTCGCGTCGAGGATCGCCGCCGAGGCGTCGGACCCCTCGACGATGAACGTCGAGTAGGCCGAGCGCACCACCACGATGCTCGCCTCCTCGGCCGCCACCACCAGCGCGTTCCGCAGCACCTCCGCGGTCAGCGTCTCCGCCGTCAACCGGCTCGCCCTCTCGTGAGGACCCTTCGTGAGGCCTCCTCGCGCGGACCGCTCGTGCGCCGTCGAGGGTTCCGGTGTCATGGTGTTCCGCCCTCGGTGAGGATTACCGCCATGTCGTCCGCGAGCCTGGCCGTCCAGCCCGGTGGCACCACGATCGTCGCCTCGGTGTCCTCGACGATCGCCGGTCCCTCCGTCTCGCGCAGGGTCGCCCTGGTGAGCACCGGCACCTGTACGTACCCGCCCAGCTCGGGGAAGTACGCGGCCCGCCGTACCTCGGAGACGTCGGAAGCACCGTGAGCCTCCGGGCGCGGCCCGCCCGGCTCCCGGGCTCCGGGCGAGGCGCGGGGAGGGGCAGGCGCGGGCGCGGCGTCGGTAAGGGGGTGCCGGGCGGTCTGGGTGACGCGGACGCGGTAGCTGACGACCTCGGTGGGGCCCCGCTGTTCGATGCCGTACACCTGCCGGTATCTCGCGAAGAAGCGGTCGGCCAGCTCGGCGGGGGAGTCGCTCCACCGCACGGTCAGGTCGTGGGCCTGTCCGGTGAAGCGGACGTCGGCCGAGCGGGTGACCGAGACACCGGGGGAGCCGAGGGTCACGTTCAGGTCGGCGGCGGCGGCCTCGGCCAGGATGGCGAAGACCCGCACCGGATCGGCACCCGGAGCGGACAGGACGCGGTCGGTGGACAGGTCGCCGGCCAGCAGGCCGGCCGCGGAGCCGACCCCGCAGTGCGCGGGGACGACCACCGTGGAGATGCCGAAGCGGGAGGCGACCCTGGCCGCGTGCATCGGGCCCGCGCCGCCGAAGGCGACCATGACGAACCCTCGGGGATCGATGCCCCGCTGCACCGTCACCACGTGGACCGCCGACCCCATCGAGGCGTTGGCGATCTCGTGGACGGCGTGCGCCGCCTCGGCGCGGGAGACCCCGAGCGGGCCGGCCAGACGGCGGTCGACCGCCTTCTCCGCGAGGTCGAGGGAGAGCGACATCGTCCCGGCGGCGAACGAGGCGGCGTCGAGGTAACCGAGTACCAGGTTGGCGTCCGTCACCGTCGGCTCGTCGCCGCCCAGGCCGTAGCAGGCCGGGCCGGGTTCCGAACCGGCCGAGCGCGGGCCTGCCCGCAGGGTGCCGGCCGGGTCCACCCACGCGATGCTGCCCCCTCCGGCCCCCACCTCCGCCAGGTCGATGGCCGGGGTTTTGACCGGCACCCCGGTCCCGGCCCTGCGCCCGCCGAAGCTGCCCTTGCCGCCCACGTGGAACTCGTGGGTGATCTCCGGCTCGCCGTTCCTGATCACGCAGGTCTTGGCGGTGGTCCCGCCCATGTCGAAGGAGATGACGTCCGGATGGCCGGACGCGGCGGCGGCCAGCACCCCGGCCGCGGGGCCGGACTCGATGGTGGCCACGGCCCGCCGGGCTGCCAGCTCGGCGGACATCACGCCGCCGCCCGAGTCCATGACGTGCACCGGCGCGGTGATTCCGATGCCGGCCAGCCGAGCGGTCAGCCGCCGCAGGTATCCCGCCATGACGGGCCCGACGTACGCGGACATGATCGTGGTGGTCGCCCGCTCGTACTCGCGCAGTTCCGGCCAGACCTCCGAGGAGATCACCACGGTCGGCACGACGCGCCGGAGGATCTCGGCGACCCGCCGTTCGTGCGAGGGGTTCGCGTACGAGTGCAGCAGGCAGACGGCGGCCGCGGTGACACCCCGCCGCGCGATCTCCTCGCCGACGCGGGCCACGGCCGCCTCGTCGAGCGGTTCGAGCACCTCGCCCCGGTCGTTCACCCGCTCGGGCACCTCGAAGCAGTCACCGGCGGCGACCGGCGGCGCTGGCGGGTCGAAGCGGAGGTCGTAGCGGTCCTCCTCGACCCGCGCGTAGCGGCCCAGGGGGATCGCCGAGCGGAAACCCCTGGTCGTGACATAGGCGACGCGGACGCCTCTGCGTTCGAGCACGGCGTTGGTGGCCAGCGTGGTCGCGTGCACGACCCTGGTCACCAGGGAGGGGTCCCGGTGGCCAAGCGCGGTGGTGATGCCCGTGACGATGCCGTCGGCCGGGTCGTCGTGGGTGCTCAGGCACTTGGCGACGCTGATCTCACCATCCGGCCCGCGGAGCACCACGTCCGTGAACGTCCCTCCGACGTCGACCCCGATCGAGTGGCTCAACGGCTCTCCCCGTCTGATCGTCCGGTGCTTCGGGCGGGTGGCCCGTCGCGGCGCGGGAGCAGGCCCCGCGCCCGCTCGCCCGCCCACGAAGGGCAGGCTATTTCCCTAGCAAGCGCTTGTCCATGGGGTCTGCCGGGGGTCCGCCTCCGGGTGATCGGCTCGCCCGTGGCCCGGTGGCCCTCGTCTTCCGTGCGGCGCCCGCTCTTCTCGGGTTTTCGAATTCGCGGGCCGTCGGCCCACGTACGGGAGGAGCCTCCTCGGGCGCATGAGAAGCAATGAGAGCTTTATCCGCTTTATCGCGTATTAGATGGAAATATCGAAATGTGGGGCTTCCGTCCCATTGGATTCGGGGCGACCGCGGGCCATTGGGCGAGATGAGGGAACCGGTCCTCGCGCGGTATACATTGTCGCACCGGGGCCCGGTCAGGATTAGACTTTGCGTAACTGTCCGCAACGGGGGGTGGGCATGGTGAAAGGCATGGTCGGTGCCTAAGTGGTGATGGTGAAGGCGGGGTGGAGATATCCGTCTCGTGGCCGGGTGCAGGTAACGGCGGAAAGAAAGTCAAGCCCTCGGGCCTGAGCGGTTCACTTATTCACTCTGGTTTGCGACCCTTGTCCTATCCCCTGTAGGGAGTGGCGATGCGGCGGTTCGGTTCGGCGGTGGCGGTGTTCGGGGGCCTCCTGTTGGCGGTCGCCGGGGTGGCGCCTGCTCTGGCTCACGAGCATCCCAGCGGGATCACCGATCTGGTGACCCCCGCGGTGGTCAGGATCGAGGCCACGGCACGCGTGGACATCACGCTCCTTGACCACATCGGCGAGCTGGTCCACGTGGAGCGTTCCTACGAGGTGCCGATCGGCAGCGGCACCGGCACAGTGATCAACCCCGACGGGGGCATGGTCACCCTCACCCGGGTGGTCAAGAACGACAGGGACGTCCGGATCTACGCCGCCAACAAGATCTTCGCCGAGCACCACAAGGTCAAGATCCCCGCGGACTTCGAGCGGCACAAGCTCAAGGACGACCTGCTCAACCACCACCTGCAGGAGTGCTACCCACCCAAGCAGCCCACCGCCACCTGCATCATCGACGTCACCACAGAGATCAAGGTCTTCCCCAACATCTCCCCCGCCGACACGGAGGGGTTCAGGGCCGAGATCGTCCGCCCCGGTGACAAGCCCGACAGCCCGGCGGTGCTGAAGCCCGTCGGCCGCGCCGACGGGAGCGCTGGCCTGCCCACCGCCCCGCTCGCCGCCGAGGTGCCCGCCAAGGAGGGCTCGCCGGTGGCGGTCGCCGGGTTCACCGGGCGGCCCGCCGCGAACCTGCCGGAGACCGTCGACATCGCCCACCTTCGGGCGGGCGGCGCCGGTGAGGGCGGCCGGCAGTTCAAGGACCCGGAGAACAAGGTCAACGAGCCGGAGAAGCTGGGCGCGCTCGTCGACAAGGGGTTGCTCGGCGGCCCGGTGATCGAGGACAAGAAGGGCGAGGTCGTCGGCCTGCTGCTCGGCGGTGGCAAGGACGCCCGGATGATCGGCATCCGCGAGGTCACCAAGGCCCTGGCCGAGGCGGACGTCGCGCCCGCCCGCGGCCCGATCGACGCCGCCTTCGAGCAGGCGCTGACCCGCTTCCACACCCACTACTACGGTGACGCCGTCCCCGCCTTCCAGCGGGTGCTGGACCTCTACCCGGGCCACACCGTGGCCGCCGCGCACCTGAAGACGTCCCAGGCCAAGCGCGGCACCCCAGAGGACGAGGGCACCAAGAGGGCGGCCGCCTCCACCGACGCGCCCGGCGGCACGCCCCTGTGGCCGTTCCTGGTCGGAGGCGGCCTGCTGGTGCTGGTGGTGCTGGTCGCCGCGATCCTGCTCTGGCGCCGCAGACGCTCCGAACCGGAACCGGAGCCGAGCCTGCCCGCCGACCCCCTGCCCCCCACCCTGTCTCCTCCCCTGAACCCGCCGCCCGTGCAGGCGAGATCGGCCTTCGACGAGCAGGTCGACCCCACGATCGTGGTCGGCCGCTCCTTCCCCGCACTGCCCAAGATCTCCTCGACCTCGCCCGGCCAGCCGGTGCTGGTGGCGCGCGATCCGGGTTCCAGCACCGCTCCGGACCCCAGACCCGCCGAGACGACAGTGCAGAAGTACTGCACGGGCTGCGGGATGCGGCTGGGCCCCGCGCACAGCTTCTGCGGCTACTGCGGCCAGCCGGCCAAGACGTGATGTCCGTGAACGACAGGGCGCTGATCGGCCGGGAAGTGGCCGGCTACCAGATCGAGGACATCATCGGCAAGGGCGGCATGGCCGTGGTCTACCTCGCGGTCGACCCCAGGCTCAACCGCCGGGTGGCACTGAAGATCCTCAACCCGCTCCTCGGCGAGGACGAGCGGTTCCGCCAGCGCTTCGTGCTGGAGTCGCGCACCGTCGCGAGCATCGACCACCCCAACATCATCCCGATCTACGAGGCCGACAGCGCCGACGACGGCACCCTCTACATCGCGATGCGCTACGTCAACGGCCCCGACCTGCGCAAGCTCTTCTACGACCGGGGCCCGATGCCGGTCAGCCAGGTCAACCGGACCTTCGCCCAGGTGGCCGCCGCGCTCGACACCGCGCACGCCCACGACCTGGTTCACCGCGATGTCAAGCCGGCCAACATCCTGATCGCCGCCCACACCGAGGGCGACCACGCCTACCTCACCGACTTCGGCATCACCAAGCACCGCACCTCGATCTCCGGGCTGACCCAGACCAACCAGTTCATCGGCACCCCCCGCTACATGTCGCCCGAGCAGATCAACAAGGAGCACATCGACGGCCGCTGCGACCAGTACGGCCTGGCCTGCGTGGTCTACGAGGCGCTGGCCGGGAGGCTGCCCTTCCAGCGCGACAACGAGATCGCCCTGCTCTGGGCACACCTCGCCGAGACCCCCACCCCGCTCACCACGCTCCGCCCCGAACTGCCGCTCGAGGTCGACGGCGTCATGATGCGGGCCCTGGCCAAGTCGCCCGAGCAGCGCTACGAGACCTGCGGCCAGTTCGTCGCCGAGCTGCGTGACGCGATCAGCGGTGCCGGCCAGTCGTACCAGCTCACCCAGGCTGCCCCCGCCGCACCGACGGTGCCCACGAGCCGACAGGAGCCGAGCAGGCCCAGATCCGGTGGGAAGGGCATCCTCATCGGCGCCGCAGTGGCGATCACGGCGATCGTCGCGCTGGTGGCGATGCTCGCGACGTTCCTGCGCGGTGGCGACACCTGGGTGGCGTACGAAGGCTCGGCCGCGGTGCCGGTCGCCTTCCAGCATCCCGGCACCTGGACCCTCCAACCGCACGCCGATGTGTTCGTGGTGGCCTCGCCGAGGGTGGAGCAGTTCCGGGCGCTGTTCGCCACGCCCGTCACCGCCGACTGGGCGACCGTGAACGAGATCATCAAGGACGACCCCCAGGACGCCGGCGGCCTTTACGTGCAGACGCTCGACACCCTCGACCCGCGCAGTGGCGCCAAGCAGCTGCAGGAGACGATGCAGTCCTCGCTTCCCGGCACGGTCAACGTCTTCTCCCAGGTCGTCCAGGTGAGCGTGGGCGGGCAGCCGGCCATCCGGTTGCAGGGGACGATCGCCGACCCGCAGCGCGGTGGCCAGCTCGAATTCACCGGCTGGGTCGTCGAGCGGCCGGACGAACCGGCCCTCATCATTTACTTCTGCGCGTCCGGCAGGTGCGACAACGCGACCGCCAATCGATTCGTGCGGAGCGTTTCATTCCCGGTGTTCTGATCCGTTGACTTGTGTTCCACTTGTGAGCGACTTGTCCGGGTGTTTTGTCCTATGGGCAAGACGGTCACCAAGCTTTAGTCTCCCCGCATGGCGGTTCTCCTCTCCCCTCTTCGGCACCTGCGTGCGGTGCCGAAGTTCGACTTGCTGATCGGCGCCGTGATCGTCGCCCTCGGCACGCTGGAGGCGTTCACCGTCGCCACCGAGTACGGCGCGACCGAGACGCCCGAGCTGTGGTGGGTCGGCCAGGCGCTCGTCACCGGCGCGCTCGTGTGGTTCCGGCGCCGGTCGCCGGTCGCCGTGTTCATCCTGATGATCCTTGCCCAGTACGCCTGGCACCGGCAGGGGTACGAACACTGTCAGATCTGGCAGCTCGCCTCCCTGCTGATCGTCTTCCACACCGTCGGTGCCGAGCTCCCCTTCAGGCCCGGGCTCGCCTGGGCCGTCACCGGCACCCTGGCGTTCGGCTCCGGTGCCGTCGACCATCGCCGGCTCCCCTTGGAGGAGGTCATCTTCCTGACCGCCCTCTTCGGCGCCGCCTACCTCACCGGCCTCGCCCTGCACGCCTATGTCGCCCGGGTACGCCGCCTGGCCGAGCAGGCCGTCCACCTGGAACGTGACAGGGAACGCGAGGCCGTCGCGCGGGAGAAAGCCCGCATCGCTCGCGAGCTGCACGACGTGGTCGCCCACAGCGTCAGCATGATGGTCATGCAGGCCGGGGTGCTCCGCCGCTCGCGAGGCGGGGACGACGAGGCACTGCTGGGCATCGAACGGATGGGGCGCGAGGCGGTCGAGGAACTGCGCGTCATGCTCGGCGCGCTGCGTATGCCCCTGGACGAGAGCATCCCGCAACCCGGCCTGGACCTGCTGTCCGGCACCGTGGACTCGCTCGTCTCCTCCGGGCTGCGGGTCATCCTCGACGTACGGGGGGAGGCGGTGCGGCTGGCACCCGGGCTGGACCTGTCGGTCTATCGCATCGCCCAGGAGGCCCTCACCAACGCGGTCAAGCACGCCGGAGAGTCCGAGATCCGGATCACGGTCTCCTATCACCGGGACTCCGTGGAGGTGGAGGTCACGAACGGGAGTGGGAACGGCGGGACGTCCTCCGCGCTGTCGACGGGCAACGGCCTCATCGGCATGCGTGAGCGCGCCGAGCTCTTCGGCGGCACCTTCGAGGCCGGCCCGCGCCCAGAAGGTGGCTTCCGGGTCCACGCGTCCCTGCCGGCCTCGCTGGAGGTGCCGGCCGGTGAGCCGATCGTATGAGTGGAGCCGGCCGGATGAGCCGGCTGACGGACGGAACCATGAACGAGGCGCCGAGCCGCCTGGCAAGAAGGAGGAGAAGTGAGCATCCGTATCGTGATCGTCGACGACCAGGCGATGGTCCGCGCCGGACTGAAGCTCGTCGTGGAGAGTGAACCCGGCATGGAGGTGGTCGGCGA
This sequence comes from Streptosporangium sp. NPDC001681, assembly GCF_040298085.1. Lineage (NCBI taxonomy): Bacteria > Bacillati > Actinomycetota > Actinomycetes > Streptosporangiales > Streptosporangiaceae > Streptosporangium > Streptosporangium sp. NPDC001681. The sequence continues at coordinate 28,796 of NZ_JBEOZN010000050.1, forward strand.
GGCCCCCGACGGGGTCGAGGCCATCGCCGTGGTCCGCCGCACCAAGCCCGACATCGTGCTGATGGACATCTCGATGCCCCGTATGGACGGCCTCACCGCCGCCAGGCAGCTGCTGGGGCAGCCGGAACCGCCGAAGATCGTCATGTTGACCACCTTCGACACCGACGAGAACCTCTACGCCGCGCTCCGCGCGGGGACCAGCGGGTTCCTGCTCAAGGTCTCGCCGCCTGAGCAACTGGTGGACGCCATTCGTGTCGTCGTCGCCGGGGACGCCCTGCTCGACCCGGCCGTCACCACTCGCGTCATCGCCTCCTTCGCGGGCCGTCATGATCCCGCGCCCCCGCCGCAGCTGGCCGACCTCACCCCGCGCGAGCTGGAGGTGTTGCGCTCCCTGGCCCGTGGCCTGACCAACTCCGAGATCGCGGGGAAGCTCTTTGTCGGTGAGGCCACGGTCAAGACCCATGTGGCACGGGTACTGATGAAACTCCATCTGCGGGACCGGGCTCAGGCGGTGGTGTTCGCGTACGAGTCGGGCGTGGTGCGGCCGGGGGTGACAGTCGGGTAGTAGGAGATCCACTCCTCGCGGCTCATCCGGATCATCTTGACGCCGAGCCAGCCCAGCGCGACCGCGGGGGCGACCCACAGCGGGACGGTCACCGGGCCGTACGGGACCAGCATCGAGCCGCCGTAGCCGATGCCGACGACGAGCGGCACCCACCAGTGCGCGAATCCCGCCCGCCAGACGCCGATCACCAGGACGGGCAGGCCGAAGATGGCGAAGAACAGCCAGGGCATCTGGAACCCGAAGACGACGCCGGGCAGGTCCAGCATCTCGTTGAGGATCTGCTGCGCCTGCTCAGGAGTGTTCCGCTGCCCGAGCCACCACTCCACCGGGTCGGTCATGAGCAGGCCCGACACGCTGATGTAGCCGAGGACGGTGAGCGAGCCCGCGATGTGGCCGAAGACCACCGCGCGGCGGCGCATCACATGCAGCAGGCCGAGGGCCGCGACGGCCATCAGCAGGTAGGCCCAGTGGTACATCACCGACTGGACCTGGGCGAGGGCGGGATTTTCCGCGAAACTGACCGCTTCGCGCTCGTCGCCCCAGGTGCCGGGGTCGAGGATGACAGCAATGGCCTGGAGCAGTGGGGCGACGATCAGCAGCAGGCCTGATGTGATGCGCCGGAAGTCGGCTGAATCCTTGAACATGGCTTTTTCTTCCCGTGTGAGGCCGGGGCGGCCTTTTAACCAGGAAGGTAGGCGGCGGGTCCCCGCCGGGTCGTCCGTCGCCGGGCTGATCCGGGGTCCCTCTCGCGGGGTAAGAAGTTCTCACCGTGGGCCGGTGAAAGGTGTGAGAAGTGCGTCTCATAAGGTCTAGACCACAGTGTGTGGGCTGGCGATCAGAAAGATAAGTGATGTTGCACGAAAAACTGGACTCGATCTACGACAGTGTCCTGCGCCGCAACCCGGGTGAGATCGAGTTCCACCAGGCCGTTCGCGAGGTGTTGGAGAGCATCGGACCGGTCCTCGGCAAGCATCCCGAGTATGCCGAATCCAAGATCATTGAGCGGATCTGCGAGCCGGAGCGGCAGATCATCTTCCGGGTGCCGTGGGAGGACGACCAGGGTGAGGTCCACATCAACCGTGGCTTCCGGGTCGAGTTCAACAGCGCGCTCGGGCCCTACAAGGGGGGACTGCGTTTCCACCCCTCGGTGTACCTGGGCATCGTCAAGTTCCTCGGCTTCGAGCAGATCTTCAAGAACGGACTGACCGGCCTGCCGATCGGCGGGGGCAAGGGTGGCTCGGACTTCGACCCGAAGGGCCGCTCCCAGCGCGAGATCATGCGCTTCTGCCAGAGCTTCATGACCGAGCTCTACCGGCACATCGGTGAGTACACCGACGTCCCCGCCGGGGACATCGGCGTCGGCCAGCGCGAGGTCGGCTACCTGTTCGGCCAGTACAAGCGCATCACCAACCGGTACGAGTCCGCGGTGATCACCGGCAAGGGGCTCAGCTACGGCGGCGCCCAGGTCCGCACCGAGGCGACCGGTTACGGCTGCGCGTTCTTCGTCGACGAGATGCTGAAGGCACGCGGCACCTCCTTCGAGGGTAAGCGCGTCATCGTGTCCGGCTCGGGCAACGTCGCCGTCTACACGATCGAGAAGGTGCAGCAGCTCGGCGGCACGGTGATCGCCTGCTCCGACTCCTCGGGGTACGTCGTCGACGAGAAGGGCATCGACCTGGACCTGCTCAAGCAGGTCAAGCAGGTCGAGCACCTCCGGATGGACGCCTACGCCAAGCGTCACGGCGGCAACGTGTCCTTCGTGGCGGGGCGGAGCATCTGGGAGCTGCCGTGCGAGGTGGCGATGCCGTCGGCCACCCAGAACGAGATCACCGGCAAGGACGCCGAGTCGCTGGTGCGCGGCGGGTGCATCGCGGTCGGCGAGGGCGCCAACATGCCCACCACGCCGGAGGGCATCCGGGTGTTCCAGGAGGCGGGTGTCGCCTTCGGGCCCGGCAAGGCCGCCAACGCGGGCGGCGTGGCCACCAGCGCGCTGGAGATGCAGCAGAACGCCAGCCGTGACTCGTGGACCTTCGAGTTCTCCGAGCGCCGCCTCCGGGAGATCATGCAGGACATCCACGGCCGCTGCCTGGAGACCGCCAGGGAGTACGGCATGCCGGGCAACTACGTGGCCGGCGCCAACATCGACGGCTTCAAGCGCGTCGCCGACGCGATGCTCTCCCTCGGCCTGATCTGATCTGAAGTGTTCGCCGTGACCGCCAAAGGCGTCGGTCACCGGCACACCTTCCATAACCGGGCGCCGCTCCCATCGCGGTCCCGGACGCCGAGCCCGCTCCCCGTGCACCGGGATGCCGGCGGTGTCCTGAGTGGCCGTTCACCGGCGAAACCGCGAATACGCCGTTCTGATCATCGGAGCCCCGGTGGGGCGTTCTACGAGTGGAAGAGCCACTCCATCGCGGTGCGGGATTTGCCGACGTAGGCGTCCTGGCCGGTTTCGAGGCCGTAGGCCAGGTCCTCGAAGAGACTGCATCTGCCGTAGAAGACGGCGCGCTCGCGCAGGGCGGTGACGTCGCCGGGCCGGTAGCCGTCGAGGGCGGCGTCCAGGGCGGTGGGGCCGAGGTCGCGATACAGCAGGCCGAAGTCGTAGGCCGGGTCGACGATCGCGGCGTCGCTCCAGTCGATGACGCCGGTCACCGCACCCGTGGCCGGGTCGACGAGAACGTGCTCGATTCCCAGATCGTTGTGCGAGAAGACCGGGGTGTATCCCCCGTCCGGGGGTGGGGTGTCCAGGAATGCCTGCACCGCCTGCCGGTGGGCCGCCGGGATCTCCCCGGAGATCGTCGGGTAGCTCTCCACCGCCTCGTCCAGCCATTCGGACGGCGGCGGGTCGTCCACCTCCACCAGGCCGGCCAGCCGATCCATCGGAACGGCGTGCGCGGCGGCGAGCAGGCCGCCGAGCGTGGCGGCGACCGACGGGCCGTGGGCCAGCCGCTCCGACATGGGCAGGCCGAGCAGCGGCCGGCCCGGGAGCTTGAAGTAGGCCAGGCAGCCGTGCTCCGCGACCGTGAACCGCGGTTCGGGGACGGGCACCGGGGAGAATCGCGCGACGGCGGCCAGGAGACGGGCCTCGCGCTCCACGAGCGCGGCCCGCCGCGCCGGATCCGGCTCCTTGCTGAAGCGCACGATCAACTCGCCGTTGACCTCGTAGGCGATGTTGTCCTGGCCCTCACCGAGCGGTGTGACGGTCTCGACCCGGTAGCCGGGCAGGTGCTCGGCCACCGCGTCGCGGGCGTCCTCGGCATGGTCGCGGCTCTGGCTCTCCATGCCGCGACCCTACCAATCACGGCGTGTCAGGTGTGGGGCCGTGTTCCGCGAGCCTCCCTGGGTTGATCCTGCCGCTCCGCTGTCTTGCGGTCTCTGGGGCCGTGGTGCTCTCAGCTCGCGCCGGGGACGGTGACGTTCTTCTCCTTGAAGCCGTAGCCGTTCTGTGTCGCCTTCTGCTGCAGGCCGGTGAAGGAGTCCTTGGTGGCGGCGAGGTCGGCCTCGGTGGCGGTGCCGTTCTTCAGCTTGGAGGTCAGCCTGTCGAAGCTGGCGGTGACCGCCGTGACACCCTTGCACAACGTCGGGTTGGCCAGGGCGAAGCGCTTGGCGACCTTCAGCTCGTGAACGGTGAAGAGACCGGCCACGGCCGCCTTCGCGAAGGTCCGCTTCCGCTTCTCCGCCCCCGCCTTGAAGCCCCCGCTCCGCAGTGGCCGGTAGATGTAGCGGTAGAAGGCTCCCAGCGCGAGGCCCGCGTGCAACGCGAAGCGGGTCTTGGCGAACTTCTTGGCGTTGCCGGCGGCCGGGCACTCCTCGGAGGGGTACTCCTGGCCGCTATCCGCCGCCTGTGGGGCGGTCGTGGCGGCCGGTGGGGCGGCGGCGGGTGCCGAGGTCGTGGCCACCATGGCACCGGGCCTCAGGTCGGCCGGCGTGTTGTCGCCGCAGCCACCCACCAAGGCCACGGCCAGCAGCACCGCCGCCGGGATGGCAAGGGATCGGGTCCCCCGTGCAAGCATTTTCCCCCCTGGAGAACTTCACGGTGCCGTGGTTCGCACCCTCCTCCGAACTCTACTCTCTGTAGTTGCTTCATTACTTTAAGTGAAGAGTGTGGCTCTCCGGGGTGTCCCGAGCCGACGGCGCCGAATCGCCCTGTTGACGTGGCGGACATCATCACCAAGTACGAGGCGATTCGCGCCGGGGCACTTCCGCAGCGGGCGTCGCTGAAGCTGATCGAGGCTGTTGGCGCATTGCGGTTAGCGGGTATGCCGGGACTGCCGTTGGCACGGGGCCCGAATGGGTGCTGCCAGCGCAGACGACGGGCGGCGGACACGGCATCGTAGGAAGTGAAAGCAGCCCACCGGACCGGAACGCCGACGATGATCGTCCAGTCGGAACCGGAGGCTCTCGAAGTCTCTCCTGCGATCGTCAGGGATCGAGGTAACGGTCATGTGTCAGCACAAGCCTCCGTGTCCATCCGCGAACGCTCCGGACCACGACGCGGCCCGCCTGGTGGCGTTTCATCCGGAACAGGGATGGGGGCTGCTCTGCAACGGCGTGGTGCTGTTCGACGACACCGGCGAGCTTCTGCCCGACGGGCGCAGCATCCCCGCTCACCGGGACTGCTATGTGCGGGCGGCCTGAACCCGTGTGCCGCAGGGGTCTCGCGGCGGGGTACGCGGTGCCCGGCCGGTCCGCCTTCCCGGCCCGGCCGGGAAACGACTGTCCGGGGGGATGGCGCCGGCTATGGCGGCTTCTTCACGGACTCGGCGGGCCCGTGGTCCGAGCCGTTCGCGCGGCGCGCATCCGGCGGGTCTCGTGGACGCTGTCGCCCGATGTCTCCTCCACGCCCCTGGCGCGGCATCTGGTCCGTACCCAGCTCACCGACTGGGGATACGACGGGAGAGCGACACCGCCGAACTGCTCGTTGCCCGCCTACCCGGCGCGTCAGGCCTCTTGACCGGCCATCCGCGATGAGACGACCATCTTCCTCCCCCGCGGAAACCGGCAGCCCGAACTGTACCGATCGTCGGAAAAGGAGTTCACGTGACGAGACGGATCCTTGTCTCCAAGCCCAGAAGGCCCCCTGCCAGGATCGAACTCGACCTGCGGACACCGGGCGGGCGGCGGCTGCCGTATTAGTGCTCCGTTCCTCGGAATAAGCGGTCACGCATGGAGATCACCGCTCGCCGGGGCCGTGGAGACGAGGGCGTGGAGTGCGGCCGAGTCGGCGGCGCCGAGCACGCGGTCGCCGATCGCGAGCACGCCCTTCACCACCTCCGGCGGAGCCGTGGCGGCCATCCGCCGGACGAGCCCGGTTCGGGTCGGTCGGTCGAGGGACGGCAACATCAGTTCCAGGCTGATCGTCTGGATCTCCGGCGTCGTCTCGGCCATGAACGCCGCCCGTGCCGCCGCGATCTCCTCGTCGGTGCAGCGGGCCCAGATGCGTGGCATCACCACGGTCTCCTCCTCGTGCAGGTGCGGGAGGTAGGCCGCGGTGAATCTGGCCAGGTCGCGGTAGAAGGCGAGGCCGGCCACCGGATCGGGCTTGACGACGAGCGCGTCGAAGCTCTCGGCCAGGTGCTGCTCCAGCTCCTCCAGGTCCGTGTGCTGCTCGGCGATCGCGTCGGTGGTCTGGTGCTCGTACGGGTCCAGGACGCGCAGGATGTGCCGGTCCTCGTGTTCGGTGTGCGAACGCAGCAGCGCCAGCAGGGGCTGCCAGCGCGCCGCCAACTGTTCGATGTCGTCGTCATCGGCCCAGTCGGTGGCGCCCGCCAGCATCGTGACCTCGAACAGGCCCCGGCGCAGTGCCTTGTGAATGTGGGTGAACAGGTCGTCCCGTTCCATGTTCGGCTCCTTCAGGTCGAATGCTGAAAAAGCTAGTAAGGGGCCGCCGGGGAGCGGTATCCCATGAACATGGGGGTGGTGAGGGGGCCACGTACGGGCGATCCTTTGAACATGGACCTGCGCGAAGGGCTGCGCCGGATCGCGGTGCGGGGTGGTGACTTCACCGAGGTGCGCACGGAACTCGACCGGCTGTTGCGCCGGGTCATCGGGTACGACATCGCGGCGATCTCCACGGTCGATCCGGCCACCCTGTTGTGGACGAGCTGCTTCGTCACCGGGATCGGGCACGAAGGCGGCGCGGTCCGCGCGTGGTGGCGGGGGCGGCTCCGAGCCCGTACGGCTGGTACCTCGATGACGAATGTTCCGTCTAGGTGTACTGATCGCAGAGATGAGGGACCGGTGGGTCAGGAACTGAGTGAGGCCACGTGGGTGAAGTCGCCGTTCTAGGGTGACAACGGCGGCGAGTGCGTGGCGGTCGCGAAGCTGTCCGGTGGCCGGGTCGGTGTCCGTGACAGTAAGGACCGGTCGGGTCCGGCGTTGGTGTTCACCCCGGCCGAGTGGGCGGCGTTCACCCGCTGGGTCCGCACCGACGACACCGTCTAGTTTTACAACGATCCGCAGCACGCCAGGCCCTCGCATCCAGCTGCGGGGGCCTGGCTGTCACGTGTCTCTACCAGGGCCTGTGCGGAGTACGGATCTTCACGCGAGTCGCCACGAACGCTGATCCGCTGCAAGACCGTGACCATCGACAAAATCGACGCCGGGGTCACCTGTCCCGACCCCACCTGTGTCCAGTCGCCGAGCCTCGGGCTGGAGGTGACGCTGCCCCTGGATCGCCTGCCGCACCTCGCCCGCCACGGCACTGATCACGGCGATCGCCGGCCCCAACCCGGCTCCCAGTGGCTCGCAAGGGCGGATTCCTAGCGTCCGCCCCGTAAGAGTGATCGAGCCTTGCGGGAGTGGGACGCGTGGACATGAGGTTGTTGCTGGGGCTCGACGGGCCGGACCTGTCCGCGTTGGCACGGGCCGTCGTGGGCGTGTTCGGGCCGGGTTGGCCGCCCGACGCGAAGTTCTCCGTGGACTTCGCGGACGAGGTGCCCGGTGCGGACTGGTTGGAGCGCTTCGCCGCCCGCCAGGAGAAAGGGGCGGAGAGCGCCGTCGGGTGGAACGGTGCCGGGGAGCCCTTCGCGTTCAACATCGGTAACGCCATCGTGAAGGCGGGCCGCGACGGCGACTGGACCGCCGAGTCGCTGCTGGAGGTTCTGGAGGACCTGCCCTTCGCCGTCGCCTCCACCGGAGGCGTCCATCACTGGACCGGCAACGGGGGCTTCGCCGATCTCCACTACAGCCACGGGTGGGCGTGCGCGTTCAGGGGAGCGGGCCACGACCGCCTGCTGTCGCGGCGGTGGCTGGAGCACGGCCCGTGGCGGCTCCTCACCCGTGGGGACATCACGCTGGTGCAGTTCCACGATCTGGCCGCCGACTCCGAGACCGCGCGGCGGCAGGCCTGGCCGGGACACGAACTCCTCACGGCGGGGGTCGGCTACGTATCGCCCCTGCCCGGCGGAGCGCGGGACCACCCGTGGCCGAAACGCCGGAGCGGGTTGCGCGGCCTGTACGACGCCGACACGCGGACCCTGCGGATCGTCGTGCACGGCCGCGCCGTGCACGACGCCGAGATGCGCGACGCCCGCCTGGCCGTACTCGAAGACTCCGGTGACCCGCCGATCGCCGGAGTCGCGTACGTGTTCACGGAGGAGGTGGTGGCCCGCGCGCACCTGCACAGGCTCTGGCTGCACGAGTTGGAGTGCTGGACGGTCAGCCACGGCCGTGAGGTCCGCCTTGACGAGGACTACCGGCCCGCGCGCACCCCACCGCGATGGGCGGTGGCACCGACCTGACCCCGCCCCGCGCCGGGACGCCGGTTCTGCCCGCCCCGCGAGGCGCCGATCTTCCAGAAAGCCCTCTGCGTAAGAGATGTGTCAAAAATGGGATGGATTGTGTATATTTTCCGTTGCTAGCTCTTGGTTGAAGGAGGATTTATCGTGACAGCTCTGCCGCGGGTACTGTTCGATGAGGCTCACAGCGAGTCGTGGACCATCCGGCGGGACGTGGCCGAGACGATGAATCCCGGCCATCCCGACGACAGCAGCTACGCGCGCGCCGCGCAGCTGCTGCGCCGGCTGGGGCACACCGTGGACGCGCACACCGAGGGGCCGCTCACCCCGGCCCTGCTGAGCGCGCGGGACGTGCTGGTGATCGCGCACCCTGCCGACGGGCGCTGGGAGCGGACCACCGGGCTGGGCAGCCCCGTCCTGCCCGTCGAGGAGCTGGACGCGATCGAGGAGTACGTCGCGGGCGGCGGCGGGCTGGTCGTGCTGGCCGAGTACGAGCAGGAGAAGTACGGCAGCAACCTCACCGAGCTGCTCGCGCGCTTCGGCGTCGGGGTCGAGCACACCCTCGTCCACGATCCGCAGAGCGCCCACAACGGCGTGGCCGCCTGGGTCATGGGTGCCCCGCGAAAGATCGACGTCGCGGGCCAGGACCTGCTGGCCGGAGTGCGGAGCGCCTGCTTCTACCGGGCCGGGGTGCTCACCGCACCCGAGGACGCAGCGGTGCTGTTCGAGACCTCGCCCACCGCGACCCCCGCGGGCCGCCCGCTGGCGGTGGCCGTACGGCACGGCGAGGGCCGCGTGGTGGTCGTCGCCGACTCCGACCTGTTCGGCGACGACTCGATCGGCGACCACGACCACGCCGCGCTCTGGGGCAACCTCGTCACCTGGGTCGCCCGCGTCCCCGCCCCGGTCGAGGCCAGGCGGTCCGAGGCCCGCGCCGCCTTCGAGGACCTGAAGCGGGCGATCGAGAAGCTGCGGCCGATGCAGGCCAAGGACGGCTCGGTCGAAGGGGACCGCGCCAGGGCCGTCGAACTGGTCGCCGAGATCGTCGAGTGCGTCGAGCGGCTCGCGCCGCGCTTCCCGCACGACGCCGGCTACCTGGCCGCCGTGGTCGCCGACCTGCGCAAGTGGGCGGACCAGGGCCTGGGCGTGCCCGACTTCCTCGACTCGCTCGACGCCTTCCACCCCGACACCCAGCGGGTGGACGGCCTGGAGCACCTCGTGCTCTTCCCGATGTACACCCAGAACGGCACCACCTCCCGGCACATCGAGGCCGTGTGGATCCGGACGATCTGGCCGGAGTGGCTGGCCGAGCTGGAGCGGACCCGCTACGACAACCCGATGTTCGTGCCGATCGCCTTCGAGGACTTCACCTCCGGCTACGACACCAACTCCGCGGTGCTCTTCCCCGAGACCGTCGCGGTCCGCCAGACCCCGGCCCGCTTCACCTGGGGCGGCATCTTCGCCGACCGCGAGGCCGCCAGGTTCCGCGCGGTGAGCGGGGCGGCGGCGGACACGCTCAAGCTGGCGCTGCCGCCGGACGCGGCCAGGCTGATCGCCTCGCAGGAGCTGGCCCAGGACACCTTCGTGCTCTGGGACCTGATCCACGACCGCACGCACAGCCACGGCGACCTGCCGTTCGACCCGTTCATGATCAAGCAGCGGATGCCGTACTGGCTGTACTCCCTGGAGGAGCTCCGCTGCGACCTGACCGCGTTCGGCGAGGCGGTGAAGCTGGAGAAGGAGGGTGTGCCGCACGCCCGCTACGTCCAGCTCGCGGTGCTCTTCGACCGGCTGTTCCGCTTCCCGATCACCGGTGACCGCGTCCGCAACTACGACGGCCTGGGCGGGCAGCTGCTCTTCGCGTACCTGCACCGCAACGACATCGTCAGGTGGACCGACAACCGGCTGAGCGTCGACTGGGACCGGCTCGCCGGGGGCGTGGCCGACCTGCGGGGCGAGGTCGAGAAGCTCTACCGGGACGGCATCGACCGCTCCAAGCTGGCCCACTGGCTGGCCGCCCACCAGCTGGTCGCCACCTACGTCGAGCCGCACCCCGCCTCGGTCTGGGCCCGGGGGGTGGAGGCCCTCCCCGTTGAGGGGTTCCCCAAGGCCGTGGTCGACGCGGTGTTGCCCGACGAGTTCCCGCTGAGCATGTTCTACGAGGCCCTGCGTCGTAAGCTCACCGATGTCATCGACTCCACGAAGGGCATCCGAGCATGATCATCCTTGTCACCGGCGCGGCCGGTCCCGCCGGTCAGGCCGTCGTCCGCAGGTTCACCGGCCAGGGGCACACGGTGATCGGCGTCGACAGGAGCGGTGCCGACGGAACCCTGGCGGTCGACCTGCTCGATTTTGACGCGGTGCGGGGTCTCGCGCGGGATGTGGCGGCCGAGCACGGCCACCTGGACGGGATCGTGCACCTGGTCGGCGGCTGGCGCGGGTCCAAGACCTTCGCCGAGACGTCGCTGGATGACTGGGCGCTCCTGCACGACCTGCTGATCCGCACCCTGCAGCACGTCACGCTGGCCTTCGAACCGCTGCTCAAGGCCGGCGAGCGCGGCCGGTTCGCCATCGTCTCGGCCAAGACGGCCGAGCACCCGAGGCAGGGCGACGCGGTGTACGGCACGGCCAAGGCCGCCGCCGAGGCGTGGACCCTGGCCTTCGCCGACGCGCTGAAGGACACCGCCTCCACCGCGAACATCCTGGTGGTCAAGGCGCTCGTGCACGACGGCATGCGCGCGGCCGCCCCGGAGCGGAGGTTCCCCGGCTTCACGGACGTCGACGACCTCGCCGAGGCGATCGACAGGCTCTGGGAGACCGACGCCAACGGCACCCGGATCGACCTCACCGAGGGGTGACCCGTACGGCGGCCACGAAGAAGTACGACGGCGCCCAGGCGCCGAGCAAGGGGAAACAGCACGTGACGGACGCCATCCGCAGGCATGACCCGCTGGTGAAGGGCTTCGCCAGCGACAACTACGCCGGGGTACACCCGGAGATCCTCCAGGCGATCGTGCTCGCCAACGGGGGACACCAGACCGCGTACGGCGACGACGTCTACACCGAGGCGCTGCAGGAGATCTTCAAGAGGCACTTCGGCCCCGCGGCCGAGGCCTGGCCGATGTTCAACGGCACCGGTGCCAACGTGGTCGCGCTCCGCTCGATGACCGCCCACTGGGAGGCGGTGGTCTGCGCGGAGTCGGCGCACATCCACACCGACGAGGGCGGCGCCCCCGAGCGGTCGGCGGGGCTCAAGCTGCTGCCGGTCGCCACCCCCGACGGCAAGCTCACGCCCGAGCTGATCGACAGGCAGGCGTGGGGCTTCGGCGACGAGCACCGGGCCCAGCCCAGGGTCGTGTCGATCACGCAGACCACCGAGCTGGGCACGCTCTACACGCCGGAGGAGATCAGGGCGATCTGCGACCACGCCCATGATCTCGGCATGGTCGTCCACCTCGACGGCGCCCGCGCCACCAACGCCGCCGCCGCGCTGGACGTGCCGCTGCGCGCGTTCACCACCGACGCGGGCGTGGACGTGCTCTCCTTCGGCGGTACCAAGGCCGGCCTGATGTTCGGCGAGGCGGTCGTGGTGCTCAACCCCGACGCCGTCCGCGGCCTGCGCTACCTGCGCAAGAGCGCCATGCAGCTCACCTCCAAGATGCGGTTCGTCTCGGTGCAGTTCGAGGCGCTGCTCGCGGGCGATCTGTGGCTGCGCAACGCCCGCAACGCCAACGCCATGGCCCGTCGGCTCGCCGAGGCGGTGCGGGAGGTGCCCGGCGTGGAGATCCCGCGTCCGGTGCAGGCCAACGCGGTCTTCGCGATCCTGCCCAGGGACGTGACCGAGCGTCTGCAGAAGCGGTTCCGGTTCTACACCTGGAACGAGGCCACCGGCGAGGTCCGCTGGATGACCGCGTTCGACACCACCGAGGCCGACGTGGACGCGTTCGCCGCCGCGGTGGCGCAGGAGATGGGCACCGCCTGATCATGATGGGCAAGGAGTAAGGGGAGCGCTTATACTCGCGGGTATGAGCAAGCACAGTCTGGGTCTGTGGCGGGCCGCTGAGAGGCGGATCCGCTAGCCAGTCCCGACTGCGCACAGAAACGGCCGCCGTTCACCGGCGGTCGTTCTTGTTTTCCCGTACGGCCGGTGCGCGACGGTCCCCCTTCCACGAGGAGTGACCATGACAAAGCGCGTCTTCACCGCTTTCAAACCGACCGGCCACCTCACGCTGGGCAACCTGCTTGGCGCGATCATGCCCGCGGTACGGCTCCAGGACGAGGCCGACTGCGTCTACGCCGTCGCGGACCTGCACGCTCTGACGATCAAGCACGACCCGGAGCAGCTCCGCGCCCGCACCCGCGAGGCGGCGACCCTGCTGCTCGCCTGTGGCCTTGACCGCTCTCTCGTCTACATCCAGTCCCAGGTGCCCGCGCACACCGAACTGGCCTACCTGCTGGAGAGCACCGCCCACTTCGGCGAGATGCGGCGGATGATCCAGTTCAGGGAGAAGTCGGCCGGGCAGGAGGAGGTCCGGCTCTCGCTGCTCACCTACCCCGCGCTGATGGCCGCCGACATCCTGCTGCACCGGGTGGACGTCGTGCCCGTGGGAGAGGACCAGCGCCAGCACGTGGAGCTGACCAGGGACCTGGCCCTGCGGTTCAACCGCCTGTACGGCGAGGTCTTCACGGTGCCCGAGGCGGTGCAGCCGCGGGTCGCCGCCAGGGTCATGGACCTGAGCGATCCCACCTCGAAAATGGGCAAGTCGGATGGCTCGGCCGCGGGAACCGTCTATCTGCTCGACCAGCCCGACGACATCCGGCGCAAGGTCATGCGGGCGGTGACCGACTCCGGCACCGAGGTCCGCCACGATCCGGTGGGCAAGCCCGGCATCTCCAACCTGCTCGCCCTGCTCGCCGCCTGCTCGGACCGGCCGATCGAGTCGTTGTCGTACGGGTCGTACGGCGCGCTCAAGCGGGATGTGGCCGAGGCGGTGGTGGAGAGGCTGCGGCCCGTCCAGGAGCGCTACACCGAGCTTTCGGCGGACCAGGCCGAGCTGTCGCGGCTCCTGTCGGGCGGGGCGGCGCTGGCCACCCGGCGCACCGCCGGCCTGCTGGCCGCGGCCCGGCAGGCCATCGGCCTGCCATGAAGGCGGCCTGAAGCCGGGTCTCGCCCGCCGGGTTCGGCCGCGTCCCGGGTCCCGGCGGGTGGGACTCCCCGGGCACGGGGCGCGGTGGACCGGATCCGCCACCCCGGCGGGCCGGGCTCAGTTCTTCTGGCCCGTCTCGTGCTCGTACGCGGTCAGCTGCTGTTCGAGGGCCTTCATCAGCTCGAAGACCTGGCTCGGGGGGATGCGGATCCGGCTGACGATCCGGGTCGGCACGCTCACGAAGTGATGCCCCGAGGAGGGGTCGTTGGCCAGTTGGGGTGGCCTGGTGATCACCGCGAAGTCCAGGACGAACCCATCCTGGGTGTGCCACACGGAGGCGAAATTGGCGTACTGCCCCATTTCTACCTCGGCGGAGATGCTCACCTCCAGGCGGTTCTCCGGCTCGTCGTTCACCATTCTCTTTCCTCCGGCCAGGTTGACTCCATGCTGCCCTGGCCGGAGACCGGCCACACAGGGACGCGCCGACGCTATTAAAGGATGGAAGGCAGCCGCTGGGCGCCGCGCTGCCGCAACATGTCGGTCATCAACTCGATCTCGCCTGTCTGGCCGTCGACGATGTGCTGCGCCATGGTGGCCACCTCGTCGCGGTCGGACAGTTTCAGCAGCCCCCGGCCCATCTGCACGCCGCCCTCGTGATGGCGGATCATGAGCTGCAGGAAGAGGATCTCCTGGTCCTTGCCTGTGGCCTCACGGAGCTTTTTGAGCTCGTCGTCGGTGGCCATACCGGGCATCGCGGCGGAGGCGCCCGGCGTTACAGAGTGGCCGCCGTGACCGGCCATCCACGCCATGACCGGTCGCTCCGTCGACTGGTTCAACCCCCACTGCTGCAGCCAGCCCGTGAAGATGCCGCGCTGGGCCGTCTGGGTGACGATGATGTCGTAGGCCAGCCGCCGGAGCGCCTCGTCCTCGCTCCCGTCTCTGGCGATGAAGGACATCTCGACGGCCTGGGCATGGTGGACGGCCATGTCGCGGGCGAATCCCGCCTCTGCCGAGGCGTCGGTCGGGGATGCCGTCCTGCCTATGACGAACAGCAGCGTGACCGCCACGGCCAGGACACCGAGCAGGCCGCCGAGCAGGACGCCGCGCCTGGACTTTGCACTGTTTTTCACCGGAGTTTCCATTGCCTGCCCAGCGTACCCACTGCCGCGAATCATCGCTGTATCACGTGTTATGAGCCCTTTATTCTCCACATACGCCGGTAGGGCATAGGGTGACCGGAGTTGTTTGCTGGCTGGAGGGTTGATGACCAAGGAAAAGGCGCAGGCGAGGCGAGAGCACCTTGCCCGGATGCGTGCGGAGCAGCAGCGCAAGGAGCGCAGAACGGCCTTCCTGATGTGGGGGGCCGGAGGCCTCGTCGTCGTTCTGCTCGTCGGGCTCGTCGCCTTCTACATGGTCAACGAGCGGGCCGCGACCTCGCTGGACAACGTCATCAGCGCGAAGTACGTCGGCAGCCAGCACACCCAGACCAAGGTGACGTACAAGGAGAGCCCTCCGCTCGGCGGTGAGCACAACCCGGCCTGGCAGAACTGCGGTATCTACGACCAGCCGATCAACAACGAGAACGCCGTCCACTCCATTGAGCACGGCGCCGTGTGGATCACCTACCGGCCCGACCTGCCCAAGGCCGAGCTGGACACGCTGAAGGAGCTGGCGTCCAAGGACTACATGCTGCTGAGCCCGTACCCGGGGCTGCCCGCCAAGGTCGTGGCCAGCTCCTGGAACAAGCAGCTCAAGCTGGACAGCGCGGATGACCCGCGGCTGCCCAAGTTCATCACCAAGTACAAGAACGGCCCGGACACCCCCGAACTCGGTGCCGCCTGCAGTGGCGGCGTGGGCAGCACCACCGCCGAGGCGCCCATCCCGGCGAGCGCGCCGTCCACGGATCCCAGCCAGAGCGCTCCGGCCAGCGACGCTCCGGCCACCGACGCCCCGGTTCCCAGCGCCACCCCGGCGCCCTGACCAGGTCCTGATCTAGGCCCGCAACGCCCACTCCAGGGGCACCGCCTCCAGCCCGTGAGCCTCGGCCACGGGCCGGTTGGTCAGGTGCCCCTCGTGCGTGTTCAGGCCCCGTGCCAGCGCGGGGTCGCCCAGCAGGGCCTCCCGCCAGCCCAGGTCGGCGATCGCGAGGGCGTAGGGGACCGTCACGTTGGTCAGGGCGTACGTCGAGGTGTGCGGGACCGCGCCCGGCATGTTGGCCACGCAGTAGAACACCGAGTCGTGCACCCGGTACGTCGGATCGTCGTGGGTGGTGGGCCGTGAGTCCTCGAAGCAGCCGCCCTGGTCGATGGAGATGTCCACCAGGACCGAACCGGGCCTCATCCGCGAGACCAGGTCGTTGTCGACCAGCTTGGGGGTTCTCGCGCCGGCGACCAGCACCGCGCCGATGACCAGGTCCGCGTCCAGCACCGCCCGTTCGATCTCGTAGGCGGTGGAGGCGACGGTCCTGCAGTGGCCCCTGTAGATCATGTCCGCCTGGCGGAGCCTGTCGATGTCACGGTCCAGCAGCAGCACCTCCGCCTGCATGCCCAGCGCGATCACCGCGGCGTTCATACCGGAGACCCCGGCACCGATCACGACCACGCTGGCCGCGTGCACGCCGGACACCCCACCCATCAGCACGCCTCGCCCGCCGCCCTGGCGCATCAGGTGATAGGCGCCCACCTGCGGGGCGAGCCGTCCGGCCACCTCCGACATGGGGGCCAGCAGGGGCAGCGAGCCGTCCGCGTTCTGCACCGTCTCGTAGGCGATGCCGGTGATCCCCGATTCGAGCATGGCCCGGGTGCAGGCCGGCGACGCGGCCAGGTGCAGGTAGGTGAAGAGCACCTGACCCTTGCGCATCCGGTGGTACTCCTCGGCGACGGGCTCCTTGACCTTCAGGACCAGGTCGCCCTCGGCCCACACGTCGTCCGCGGAGTCCAGGATGGTCGCGCCCACGCGTCGGAAGTCGGCGTCGGGAATGGCGGACCCCACCCCGGCGTCCTTCTCGACGAGGACCTCGTGGCCGTGCCGGATGAGCTCATGGGCTCCGGCGGGAGTCAGGGCCACACGGTACTCGCGATTCTTGACTTCGCTGGGAACAGAGACCTTCACGGCTCCTCCAGGGTGGGCACGTGTCCTCTTTCTTCACGTTGCGTTCCCCGAAAGTGAGTAATCACGCGCAAGGTGACAGGAAAGGGGCGGCGCCGGTGGCGTACCGTCAGCGGTTCGTCGACGCCCGGCCTGTCGGCGTCCATCCTGACTTGCGGGGTTACCGGCTTCCCGCGCTGATCGATAGGCTCGCCGCGAACAGATGCGAGGAATACGGGGATATGACGATGGGGATGCACGCGGGGCAGGGTGGGCCGCCCGTACCGCAGGGACCTCCAGCAGGGTCTGACGAGCCCGCCGGCGCGTCATGGGGACCCTCATCCTCCTACGACGCCTTCACGCCGCCGGAGCGCCGTGACGCTTTCACCCCGCCCGAGCGCCGTGATGCCTTCACGCCGCCCGAGCGTCCCGGTGCCCCAACCGGACGCCACGCCCGTGGCCCCTGGGAACCGGGCGCTGAGCCCCCCGGCGAACCGGGGCCCGGCGGTCCTGATTCCGGTGGTTCCGGCCCCGCTGGTCCGAGGCCCGGCGATCCCGGCTCCGAAGGTCCGGGTCCCGGTGGTTCGGACCCCGGTGACCCGAGGTTCGCCGGCCCGGGTTTCGGCGACCGCGGACCGGATGGCCCAGGTCAGGGCGTGCCAGGTCAGGGTGTGCCGGGGCCGGGTGGTCAGGGGCTGGGTGGCCCCGGAGCGGGCGGTCCTGGAGTGGGCGGTCCGGAGGCCGGTGGCAGGCAGGCCGGAGGTCCGCCGAACGGGGCGCCGGGGATGCCCAGGGCGAGCCGGATCACGACCGCGATCCTGTTGACCACCCTGGTCGTCGTCGTGCTGATCACTGGCGTGCTCGGCACCATCGCGGTGCTCATGACCCGCAACCCCGACATGCCGCTCGGCGCCAAGCCGCCCAGCCGGCTGGCGGTTCCCATCCACTTCGCCCCGGTGACCGAGGCGAAGGCCGGAGCCTGCACGCTTCCGGAGACCTACCCCGACGACCTCGGGCAGAACTGCTACTCGGTCGCCGCCGGGGTCACCGTGAACGCCGTGCGGAAGATCGAGGCGATCAAGGAGAAGAACGGCACCTACTCGGTCAGGATCGCGTTCGCGCCCACCTTCCGCGAGCAGATCACCGACCTGACCGAGGAGGTGGTCAAGGAGGACGACCCGGTCAGGCAGCAGATCGCGATCGTCGTGGGGGAGAAGGTGGTGGCGGCCCCCCGGGTCGCCCAGGCGATCACCGCCGACAGCCTGAGCATCGCCGGCTCCTTCACCAAGGAGCAGGCGGACGCGATGGTCGTCCGGCTGCTTGGCTCAAGCGGCAGCGGCACGGGGGCGACCGCCGACCCCCGGCCGGACGACACGTCGGTCTTCACCCCGCCGGCCGATCCGGCCACGGACCCGCAGCCCAACCAGCCGGTGAGCCCGTCGAACAACGGCGTCCCGGACACGACCAACCCGGCGGGGACGGACCCGGCCGCGACCAATCCGCCAGGGACGGACCCGGCCGCGACGACCCCGCCGGGAACGGACGCTGCCGCCACCAACCCCGTCACCCGGAACACCGCTCCGGCCACGTCGGGCGACGGAGACCTCGACCCCAAATACCGCACCTGCAAGGAGGCGAACGACAACGGCTACGGCCCGTATCACAAGGGGATTCACAAGGAGTACGACTGGTACATCGACGGGAACAAGAACGGGATCGCCTGCGAGCTGAACGACAGGTCCTGAGAGCGGCCCCGTGCGATCCGGGCCGGCTCAGAAGAACAGCGTTCCGATGCCGTCGACGCCGAAGTAGATCGCGAAGATCAGGCTGACCGCCCAGAGCAGCCACGGGATCCTCCGGGCCCGGCCGAGGGCCGCCTGGATGACGGTGTAGGAGATCACGCCCGCGCCCACCCCGTTGGTGATGCTGTAGGTGAACGGCATCAGCACGATCGTCAGGAACGCCGGGATCGCGATGCCCAGGTCCTCCCAGGGCACCTTCCTGATCTGGGTCATCATCAGCGCGCCCACCAGGACCAGCGCGGGCGCCGCCGCGGCGGCGGGGACGACGGTGGCGACCGGGGTGAAGAGCAGGGTCAGCGAGAACAGGGCACCGGTGACGACGGACGCCAGGCCGGTCCTGGCCCCCTCACCGACCCCGGCCGCCGACTCCACGAACACCGTGTTCGCCGAGGAACTCGCGAGCCCCCCGATCGCCGCGGACACGCCGTCCACGGTGAGGATCGCTCCCAGCCGGGGCACCCGGCCCTGCTCGTCCACCAGGCCCGCCTCGTCGCTCACCCCGATGATGGTGCCCATCGCGTCGAAGAACCCCGACAGTACGAGCGTGAACAGCACGATGGTGGCGGTCAGCGCACCGGCGCGGGCGAATCCGCCGAACAGGTCCACCTGGCCGACCAGCCCGAAGTCGGGCGCCCCGACCACCGCTTCCGGCATCCGGGGGATCACCACACCCCAGAGCTCCGGCGGGACCGTGGTGAACGTGTCGACCACGACGGCGAGCACGGCGGTGATCACGATGCCGATCAGGATGGCGCCCCGGGTCTTGCGCACGAAAAGGGCGATCATCACCAGCAGCCCCAGGCAGAACAGCGCCACCGGCCAGCCCGTCAGGCGCCCGGTGGTGCCGAGCTGGACCGGCGACCCCGTACCCCTGCCGACGAAACCCGCGTCCACCAGACCGATCAGCGCGATGAACATGCCGATACCCACGCTGATCGCGTGTTTCAGCGCCAGCGGGATGGAGTTCATGATGAGCTGCCGCAGCCCGGACACGGCCAGCAGCACGATCACCAGCCCCTGCAGCACGACCAGCCCCATCGCCTGAGCCCACGTCATGTGCGGCGCGGCCTGGTAGGCGACCACCGCGTTCAGCCCGAGCCCGGTCGCGACCCCGAGCGGTGCGTTGCCGATCACTCCCATGAGCAGCGTGCTCACCGCCGCCGCGAGGATCGTCGACGTGGTCAGCTGCTGGGTCGACAGCCTGGCCCCCGTGACGTCCGTCGCCCCGCTCAGGATGATCGGGTTCAGCAGGATGATGTACGCCATCGCCATGAAGGTGGTTATCCCGCCCCGGAGCTCGCGGCCGACCGTCGTCCCCCTGGCCGAAAGCTCGAAGAAGCGATCCATGGTCTCCCCTCCGGACGTGGAGGGGATGGGCGGTTCCTACCCGTTCAAGGCGATGTCATGGGGGCGAATGGGCACCCGGGGCAGCGGCAGGCCGGTCGCGGCCCGTACGGCGGCGGCCACCGCGGGGGTGGACGAGAGGGTGGGCGGCTCGCCCGCGCCGCGCAGGCCGTAGGGGGCGTGCGGGTCCGGGTTCTCCAGGATCGACACCCGCATCGGCGGCATGTCGAGGATGGTGGGGATCAGGTAGTCGGTGAACGAGGGGTTTCGCACCACCCCGTCCTGGACCTGGATCTCCTCCATGAGCGCCAACCCCAGCCCCTGGGCCGAACCGCCGTGGATCTGGCCCTCCAGCGCGAGCGGGTTCATGATCCGGCCCACGTCCTGGACCGCGGCCAGCTCCACCACCTTGACCAGGCCGAGCTCCACGTCCACGTCCACGACCGCGCGGTGCACGCACAGCGCGAGCTGGGTGTGGGAGTCGCCCTGCCCGGTGAGGGGGTCCAGCGGGAAGGTGGGCCGGTGCCGGTACTCCCTGGTCTCCTCCACGGCCCCGGCCAGTTCCAGAGCCTGCACCAGCGACGATCCGTCGGCCCGCAGCTTGTCCAGCCGCTCCCGCACGGCCTGGCAGGCCGCCCTGACCGCGCCGCCGGTGACGTAGGACTGGCGGGACGCCGACGAGGACCCGGCCGACCCGACGGAGGTGTCCGCCCGCGCGACCGTCACCGTGTCGATCCCCAGCTCGGTCCTGGCGATCTGCTCCTGGACCATCAGCAGACCCTGTCCCACCTCGGCCGCCGCCGTGTGCACCAGGACGTGCGGCTCCCCGCCGATCAGCTCCACCCGCACCCGGGCGGTCGAGTGGTCGTCGAAGCCCTCGGAGAAGCAGATGTTCTTGATGCCCACGCCGTAGCCGACCCCGCGCCGCACGCCCTCGCCGTGGGTGGTCTGTGAGATGCCGCCCGGCATGTTCAGCAGGTCCGTCCCGCCCGCGTCGTCCGAGGGGGTGGGGGCGGTGGGCAGCGGCATCGCGGCGAGTTCCGCGAGCATCTCGGCCAGCGGCGCGGGCGAGTCGATCACCTGCCCGGTGGCCAGCCTCGACCCCTGGGAGACCGCGTTGCGGATTCTGACCTCGACGGGGGAGATCCCGCACGCCTCGGCCAGCCTGTCCATCTGCGACTCGTAGGCGTAGCAGGCCTGCACCGCGCCGAAACCGCGCATCGCCCCGCAGGGCGGGTTGTTGGTGTAGACGCCGTAGGCGTCGATCCACACGTTGTCCACCTCGTAGGGGCCGACCCCCAGCGAGGCCGCGTTGCCGACCACGGCCGGGGAGGTGGAGCAGTAGGCGCCGCCGTCCAGCAGGATCTCCGCCCTGACGTACAGCAGCCTGCCCTCGCGGGTGGCGCCGTGCTCGTAGCGCATCCGGGCCGGGTGCCGGTGGACGTGGCCGTAGAAGGACTCCTCGCGGTTGTAGACGATCTTCACGGGGCGGCCCGTGCGCAGGGCCAGCATGCACGCGTGGACCTGCATGGACAGATCCTCACGGGCGCCGAACGCGCCGCCCACCCCGGCCAGCGAGAGCCGCACCTTCTCCTCGGGCAGTCCCAGGCACGGCGCGATCTGGCCCCGGTCGGCGTGCAGCCACTGCGTGGCGACGTACAGGTCCACCCCGCCGTCCTCGGCGGGTACGGCCAGCCCGGACTCCGGGCCGAGGAAGGCCTGGTCCTGCATGCCGACCTCGTACTCGCCGGTGACCACCACCGGGGCCTCGAACGTGGAGCCGACCCGGATCGGCTGGTGGCGCAGCACGTTGCCGCGCTCGTGGACCGCGGGACAGGAGGTGTCGAAGGCGGCCCGGCGCGGGTCGGTGACGGCCTCGCGGACCTCGTACTCCACGATGACGGCCTCGGCCGCCCTCCTGGCGCGCTCGGGGTGGTCGGCGGCGATCAGCGCGACCGGCTCACCCTGGTAGCGGACCTGGTCGATGGCGAGCACCGGCTGGTCCCGGTGGTCCAGCCCGTAGAACCTCTCGCCGGGCACGTCCTCGTGGGTGAGCACCGCGTAGACGCCGGGCATGGCCAGCGCGGGGCCGACGTCGATCGAGCGGATCCACGCCGACGGGTGCGGGCTGCGCAGGGTGACCCCCCAGATCATGTCCGCCAGATACAGGTCGGAGGAGTAGGCGAACTCGCCCGTGACCTTCAGCGTCCCGTCGGGACGCAGGACACTCTCGCCGATGCCCAGGCTCTGCCGCGTTTTGATGCCGCTCACTCTGGTAGTACATCAGCCGGGCACGGGGCCGGACATGGCAGACCCGGGGGAACGCGGGAGGCGGTCGTTAGCGACTCTTACGTTGCGCCCGGCCGGGTGCGCGTGATCGGCCCGTTGGGCTCGCGGCCCTTAGAGAGCCATCATCCGGCCCGGGGCGGTGGACGGTTTCTCGCGGGTGGCCCCGATGGCCGCCCGCTCCGCCGACGCCTCCTTCTCCACCTCGTCGTTCCCCGTCGCCCTGGCGGACGCGACGGAACGGCCCAGGTAGGTCACGGCCTGCTCCACCTCGCCGAGGAGCCGCAGGGAGCGGGCCAGGCCGAGCAGCAGGTACGGTTCGGCGACGACCACCTGCGCGGCGCGCGCGCAGTCGAGGCCGGCCTCGAAGGAGGCCCTGGCCGCCGCGGCGTCCCCCAGGTCGAGGTGAACGCCGCCGAGCCTCTCGTGCACGGCCGTCTCCTGATACAGGTTGCCGTCCCTGCGGCACTTGAACAGGGCCTCGTCCAGCATGGCCAGTGCCTGCTCGAACCGGCGCAGGCCGTGGTACCCCGAACCGATCATGGTGAGCGCGTAGTGCTCGCCCGACCTGTACCCGATCGCGTCCGCGACCTCCCGCTGCTTCTCGGCGCAGTCGATGCACTTCTCGTAGCAGCCGAGTGCGAGGTAGTTCATGGCGAGGTTGCCCAGCGCCTTCTGCTCACCATGTCGCTCGGAGAGCCGACGGCACAGGATCAGGTGCTGCCGGAAGTGGCGCAGGGCCTCTTCGAGACGGCCGACCATGTTCAGTGCGAGGCCCACGAGGCTGTGCGCCCCCGCCTCAAGCCGGCGATCCTCCAGCCGCTGCCCGGCCGCGAGGGTCCGCCGGCTGATGGTGAGGAGACGAGCGGGAAGGCCGGCGTGGTGGAGGTGCCAGAAGAGCGCGAAGACCAGGGCGACGCCGAGACGCGAGGTCCGCTCCCGGGGAGCGGACATCGCCTGGAAGGCGGCGGACAGGAGATTGGCCTGTTCCCGGTTCAGCCACTCGTGGGCCTCCTGGTACGAGCCGAGCGGGAGAGGATCGGCGCCGAGATCGACGTCCGCCGACTCCGCGCGAGGGTAGCGGGCCAGCTGCACGGCCAGCCGGGTGGTCCCGACATAGAAGCTCAGCGCCCGGTCCAGCATGGCGTCGCGATCCGTCTCCGTCTCCTCGCGTGCCACCTGCTCGCCGGCGAACAGCCGGATCAGGTCGTGCGGCCGGTACCTTCCGGGCTCGTCCTCCTCCAGCAGGTGCGCGTCGACCAGCCGTTCCATCGCGCGCTCCGCGGTGTCCGCGGGGACATCCAGCAGGGCGCCGACGACAGGTGCCGTCACGTCGGCCGTCTGCAGCACGCCGAGCGCGCGCAGCGCGCGGGCGGCCGTCCGGTCAAGGCGATGGTCGCTGCCGGCGAGCATGTCGTGACTGACCGCGAGGCTGGATCGGACCGCGAGATCGCCCGCCGCCAGCTCCCGCAGCCGCCCCCGCTCGTCCTCCAGCCGGCTCACCAGATCGACAACGCCCCAGCGCGGCCGGTTCGCCAGCCGGGCTCCCGCGATGCCGACGGCCAGTGGCAGGCCTCCGCAGAGGTCGATCAGGCGCGCCGTCGCCTGAACGTCCTCGGCGACCCGCTCCTTCCCGATCAGTCTGGCGAGCATCGTGGAGGACTCGGCGCGCCGCATCCTGGAGATCGGTATACGGGCACAGTCGTCGAGCAGGGTGAAGCTCTCCCGGCTGGTCGTCAGGATCGTGTTGCCCATCGGCACCGACAGCAGCGGGCGGATCTGGGCCTCATCGGCGGCGTCGTCCAGCACGACGAGGGTCTCGCGGCCGTCGAGTTCGCCGCGCCACAGGGCGGCGGCCTCATCGAGGTCGGCGGGAATGTCACGCTGGGGCACGCCAAGATCGCGCAGGAACCTGCTGATCACCTCGATCGGTTCCAGCCGCCTCATGCCCGGCGTCGCCCCGCGCAGGTTCACGTACAGCTGCCCGTCGGGGAAACGGTCGCGGACCAGGTGCGCGGCCCGGAGCGCCAGGGTCGACTTGCCGGATCCGGGTGCCCCGGTGATCGCGACGACGTGCCGGGGCGGGCGGCCGTCCCAGGGAGAGAGCAGCGTTCTCAGCCGCACGAGCTCCTCCGCGCGCCCGACGAAGTCGGTGGGGTCGCGCGGCAACTGGTGAGCCACCTTTCCCCGGGCGGCGGCGCGGTGCCGCGAATGCGAGGGCTCCCGGAGCGGGGGAACCCGCTCCGGGAGCGTGGGGAGCGTCGCCGAGGGCAGATCGAGCAGGGGGTCGGCGCGTAAGATCAGCTCATGGCACCTGCGGAGACTCTCGTGCGGCTGGATGCCGAACTCCTCGGCCAGCAGGTGCCGGATCTCCTGATAGACCTTCAGCGCCTCCACCTGCCGGCCGCAGCGGTAAAGCGCGACCATGTGCAGCTCGCGGAGCCTTTCGCGCAGCGGGTGCTCGCGGATCAGGGGGGCCAGCCGGGCCGCGGCCTCCTGGGGGCGCCGGAGCAGGAGCAGCAGGTCCGCGTGCAGCTCCAGCGAGGTCAGGCGTAGCTCGTTCAACCTGTGCCGCTCGAACTCGGCGAACGGACCGGGAATCCCACCCAGGCACGTGCCCCGCCACAGTTCCGAGGCCCTGTTCAGGGAGTGCAGGGCGGTCTCGTACGAGTCCTTCGCGTGCGACCTCCTGGCCAGGTCAAGGCAGCGCTCGAAGACCAGGGCGTCCACCTGCTCCGGCGCGAGCCGCAGCGAGTATCCGCCGGGGACGGAGACCAGCGGCCTCGAAGGTCTCTGCGGATCCCGGTCCGGGTCCAGTGCCCGTCTCAGCCTGGACACGTACGTGTAGACGCTCTGTTCCGCCGTCTTCGGCGGCCTCTCTCCCCATACTCCGTCGATCAGCCGGTCCCTGGTGACCGGCTGTCCCGCGTTGATCGCCAGGATGCAGAGGACGGCCTGCTGCCTGGGCTCTCCCAGGTCGAGCTCGAGTGAACCTCTCCGGCCGGTCACCGGTCCCAGAACGTCGACGCCGAGTCCCTCCGCGGCGCCGGTGGTGGTAATGGCTTCCGTTTCGTCCACCAGGCCTCCACACGCGGTTGGGCATGACACAGCGAAGTCGAGGAGAACGACCTTATCTGACAAGTTCGCGGCGCGGAGTCCCCCGCTGATCGCCTTAGACGATCCCCGCCTTGGCGATACGGACTCCCGCCTGGAATCTGCTCTGCGCTCCGACCCGCTCCATCGCGGTGGCCATGTGGCGGCGTACGGTGCGGGAGGTCAGGCCGAGATGGCGGGCGATCACCTCGTCCGTCAGGCCCTCCGCGGACATCCTTAGAACGGTCCTTTCCTGGTCCGTCAGCGAGGACAGCGGCTCCCGCTCGCGGCGGCGTGGTGCGGCCTGTGACCAGACGCGCTCGAACAGCTCTCCCAGCAACGTGACCAGTGCGGGGGTGCGCACCACCGCCATCCGGGAGGTGTGGCCGGTCATGGCGACGAGGCCGTCGATCATCAGGAATCTCTCGGAGATCAGCGGATCGACCCTCAGCTCCACCGACTCGGGGAAACCGGCCGCTCCGGACGATGAGCCGACGACGACCCTCGTCCGCACGCCGGGTGGAATGACAGCCGAATTGAAGATGCGGGAAAACGCGACGCCGCTTCTGGGATTGGGCAGGAGAACGGCCACGCTACGCCTCGCGGACGAGCAGAGAGTGTTGATATCGGACCGGATCTGGTCTCTCCCTCCGGCCGAGGGAGAGGTCAGGAAAGAATGGGTCATGTGCCCCTCGCGAACTGCGCTTGACCGAACACCCGCGTGTTCCTCACGGCAGGTGACGCCGCTCTCGGATCGGACTCCGATGAATTTCCGAGGTGATTCGCGATGCGGAAGGGGAGGCACGTGGCACGTGTGCTGGATCCACCGTCGTACGCGCGTGAGGGAGAGTCGTCCATCGATCTCCCTCCGTCCTGTCGTTCCGGTCCGCGATGACGAGAGAGCCGCCAGGAAAGGGATTCTCGGCCCGGAGGCCCGGAGCAACAGAATCCCGGCCGGTGGTCCTCGCCGGATCTTTCTGGAATTCCCGCCATCCGACTGTCGCAGGTGGTCCTAGAGATCATCTAGAGACGCCCGGGGACGGGCCGCGTGGGGCCGAGCAGGAGGCCGGGATCCGAGGGGGGACGAGGCGAGGACGGGCACGGGGGCGGACCGTCCCGCGACCTCTCCCCGGGAAGGCCGCGCTCGCGGCTTCATCCGGTGGTGCTTTTCCCTGCCTGAAGTGGACAGGCCGCTCCGCCATCGGGGAAGTCGGCTGACCGGTTTAGGACATTGACTTGATAGCGGATTAGTTCAATGTATTTCTAGAGTAATGGCTGGTTTAAAAGCGGGGTGTCGAGAGACGCGGCCGGTGACACGGGGGGCGGCGACATGGGTTCCGTGAGTCGACAAGCCCGCGGACCGGTCGGCGGCACGGGGAGGCGGCTCGAATTCCGCGAGCCGACCGGCCCGCGGGCCGGTCGGCGATGAAAGGCGGGCGGAAAGGCATGGCCGATGAGAGGGGGCGGGTGGGCGCCGCTGCCCCCCTCGGTCCGAGCCGTGACCTGCAATAAAATCTATACGGATGTAATGGGATCTATATGTAGGTGTTGCCTGCGGCCGGGATCCTCCGTGAAGGGTGATGGTCTTCCACGGAAGGGGTCCGTACCCCGGCTCCGCCGCTACCCGCGGGTCCCGTCTCATGGCGCGCGCACGCCGGAGGCCTGCACGCTCACACCGGTGCGGGCCGCACCGGTTCCGCCAGGTGGAGTGGCTCGCCGGTGGGAGGCTCTCCACGAGGGCGGGAGGGGTTCTTTCCGTTCCCTGTCTTCACGGCGGGCTGAGCCGTCGCTCAGTCCGGGTAGCCCCAGCCCAGGTAGGCCTGGGCGGCGCTCGTCTGCAAAGAATACTTACCGGTGTCCTTCGGGGGGGCAGACGAATCAGCACTCGCGGTCGTAGCATTGCCAGTGACGGCAAAAGCAGCCGTAAATAGCATGGCGAGGGCAGACAAGGCAAGACGTCGGCGCACGGGGAGACTCCTGTCGTAGGTTCTGCTGCTCAAATGATATCTTTCAAGGGGTAACGTGACTGGTCAAGACTTGGTGGGGCAGCGCATCAAAACCGTCCGCCGGCAACGTGGTTTTTCCCAGGCGCAGCTCGCCCATCCAGAACTGTCGGACAGTTACGTATCTCTCATCGAGAGTGGCAAGCGTACTCCGACCCCCGCGGTGCTGGAGCTGCTGGCCGAAAAACTCGACTGTTCCCTTACGTATCTGATCAATGGTGTCACGGCCGAGCAGATGCAGGAGATCGAGCTCGCGCTCAGCTACGCGCAGCTGGCCATGGACAACGGCGAGGTCGTCGAGGCTCGCACCCGTTACGCCGAACTCCTCGCCGACAGCGGGCTGGCGGGCCTGCCCCAGATGCGGCAGGACGCCGAGTACGGCCTGGCCCTCTCGACCGAGGCCTGCGGCGACCTGGAGCAGGCGATCGTCCTGCTCAACGGGCTGCGCGAGAGTGACGAGGCGACTCTGAGCCCCGAGCGTCACGTCGCGGTCGCGGTCGCGCTCTCGCGTTGTTACCGGGAGAGCGGGGACCTGGCCCGGGCGGTGCACGTCCCCGAGGAGATCCTCACCGGCGCGGTCCGGCCGGCCTGGACGGACGGCCTGATGCGGTTGGGCGGCCAGCTGCTCGCGGCCTACATCGAGCGCGGTGACCTGCTCCGGGCACGTCACTTCTCCGCCGAGATGATCGCCGCCGCCGAGCTCCTCGCCAGCCCGCAGGCGCTCACCCTGGCGCACTGGGGCGCCGCGATCGTCGCCGTCGAGAGCGGCCACGCCGACGAGGCGGTCACGCAGGCCGAGCGTGCCCTGGCCATCCAGTCCGAGTACGGCGACGCCCGAAGGCTGGCCCGGCTGCGCGGCGACTACGCCCAGGTACTGCTGATCGTGCGGCCCATGGAGGCCGAGGCCTGGCGTGATGTGCTGTTGAAGGTGGAGAAGGAACTGGCGGAGAGCTCTGCCAGCTCGATAGACAAGATGCGCTGCGCGATGAACCTGGTCCGGGCGGAGCTGCTGCTCGCCCAGCCCGAACGGGCCGAGGAGCGGATGCGCTTCGTCTGCGATCTGCTCGACGGCATGCCGAAGGTCATGCAGGCGGAGGCCCGCCTGCTGCACGGTGAGACCCTCGCGGAGCTGGGCCTGCAGGAGCAGGCCTCGCAGGAGCTGCTCGCCGGGACGGAGTGCCTGGAGCAGGCGCCGGAGACCCGCTTCACCGCCCATGCCTGGCTGACCGCGGCCCGGGTCCTGGAACGTATCGACGAGCCGGACCGGAGCGTCGACGCCTACCGGCGGGCGCTGGCCGGCGTCGGGCTGTAGGGCGGGGCAGAGAACCCGCGCCGAAGCTAGATCGGACAGGGGGGTCGAGACCGCGCGGTCACCTGGGTAGCCTTGTGGTTGCCATGAAGACTTCCCCTGTCGCGGTCGCCCTCGCGCTTCTCGTCGCCCTCGTGCTCGGCACGGCCTTCGCCTCGCCGGCCCTCGCCCATGACCGGCTCAAGAGCAGCGACCCCGCCAAGGGCGCCAAGGTCGAGAGCCTGGAGGAGGTGAAGCTGACGTTCACCGCCTCGGTGCGCTTCCCGAACGTCGTCGTACGTTCCGGGGACGAGAACCACCAGGACGGCAAACCCGTCGTCGACGGCACGGTGGTGACCCAGAAGGTCAAGGAAGATCTCCCTCCGGGTGACTATGTCATCGCCTATCGCGTCGTCTCCTCCGACGGCCATCCGATTGAGGGTGAGATTCCCTTCACCCTGCTCGGCTCCGCCTCCCCGTCGGAATCGGCGTCGGAATCGGCGTCGGAATCGGCGTCGGAATCGGCGTCGCCGTCCGCCGCCGCCGAGTCCCCGGTGGCGGCCGAAAGCCCGGTCACCGCGGAGACCCCGGCCGAGAACGCGCCGTCCGCCGCGCTCAGCCCGGCCGCCGCGGTCGGCGCCGAGGAGCCCGGCTCCTCGCAGGGCGTGCCCGGCTGGATGTGGATCATCGTCGGAGGCGTGACCGGAGTCGGCATCGGCATGTTCCTCAGCATGCGCAACAAGAAGCGGCCATGAGCGGGCCCGCGCGGGCCGCGCAGACGGCACAGAGCGAGACGGCGGGGAACAGTCGGGCCGTGCGGCTCGCCCTGGCGGCCGCGGTGGCGGCCGCCGCCGCCCTGGTGATCGCCATGATCGCCGGAGGCGCCGCGACCCCGCGCATCATTCCCGGCCTGCCCGACCAGGGGGCCTTCACCCGCTGGGGGCTGCCGCTGGCGAAGCTGGCGATGGACGCGGCGGGCGTGCTCACCGTCGGTGTACTCCTGGCCGCCACGATCCTGCTCCCCAACGACAAGGGCCTGCTGGGCAAACCCGCGCTCGGCTACGTCAAGGCCGCCTCCTGGATCGCCCTCGTCTGGGCCGGGGCCGCCGCCGCCACGATGGTGTTCAGCCTCTCCGAGGCGCTCGGGCTGCCGGTGGCCGACGTGCTCGGCGGCAACGAGCTCACCAGCTTCGCCAGCCAGGTCTCCCAGGGCATCGCGCTGACCCTGGTCGTGCTCTTCTCGGTCGCGATCGCGCTCTTCGCCCGAGGGGCGATCACCGCAGGCGCGGCCGGCGGCCTGCTCATCCTCGCGCTGGTCACCCTGCTCCCGCCCGCGCTGACCGGCCACTCCGCCTCCTCGCCCAACCATGACCTGGCCACCACCGGTGTCGCGCTCCACCTCGTCGTCCTCGCGCTCTGGGTGGGCGGCCTCGGGGTGCTCTGCGCGCACGCGCTGCGCCGGCAGCCGTACCTGGAGATCGCCGCCGCCCGCTTCTCGACCCTGGCGCTGTGGTGCTTCGTCGGAGTGGGGCTGTCCGGCCTGTTCAGCGTCCTGGCCAGGCTCACCTCGGTCTCCGAGCTCTTCACCTCCGCCTACGGCCTGCTGCTGCTGGCCAAGACCGTCGCGTTCGCGCTGCTCGGCGCCGTCGGCTGGTGGCACCGCAAGCGGACCCTGCCGTCGCTCGCCGCGGGTGGCCCCGGCACCTTCGTCCGCTTCGCCACCGGTGAGATCGTCGTCATGTTCGCGGCCATCGGGCTGGCCGTCGCGCTCTCCCGCACCGCGCCGCCCCCGGCGGTGCTGCCCGTCGACAGGGCCTTCGAGGTGCTCGGCTACACCATGCCGCCGGAGATCTCGCTGGCCAACCTGGCCTCGTTGTGGTGGTTCGACCTGTTCTCCGGTACGGTCATCGCGCTGCTGGCCGGCCTCTACCTCGCCGGTGTCGTACGGCTCACCCGGCGTGGCGACTCCTGGTCCAAGGGGCGTACGGCCGCCTGGTTCACCGGTGTGCTGATCCTGCTGGTCGCCACCCAGAGCGGCGTCGCCCGCTACGCCAAGGTGCTGTTCAGCGTGCACATGGCCGAGCACATGACGCTGTCGATGATGGTGCCGATCTTCCTGGTGCTCGGCGCGCCCGTCACCCTGGCCCTGCGTGCTCTCAAGCCCGCCGCCCGCAGGGGCGACCGAGGGCCCCGCGAGTGGCTGACCACAATCCTGCACAGTAGGTTCGTCCGCTTCGTCACCCACCCGGCGATCGCTACCGCGATCTTCATCGTCTCCACCTACGCGCTGTACTTCACGCCGCTGTTCGCCGCCGCGATGGAGGAGCACCTCGGTCACATCGTGATGACCGTGCACTTCCTGATCAGCGGCTCCCTGTTCTTCTGGGTGATCATCGGTATCGACCCGGCTCCCTACCAGCTGCCACACGTGGCCCGGCTCCTCCTGCTGTTCGTGACCATGCCGTTCCACGCCTTCTTCGGCATCGCGCTGATGAGCATGACCACCGTGCTGGCCTCCGACTGGTACGACCAGCTGGGCAGGACGTGGGGCGCCTCCGCGGTCGAAGACCAGCAGACCGGCGGGGCCATCGCCTGGGGGTTCGGCGAGATCCCGACGCTCGTCGTGCTCCTCGCGCTGGCCTTCCAGTGGTGGCGCGCCGACGACCGCAAAGCCCGCCGGGCCGACCGCCGGGCCGACGCCGCCGCGGCTCGGACCGGCGGTAGCGGCGACGCCCAGCTCGATGCCTACAATGAATACCTGGCCAAACTCAATAAGCGCGACGGCGTGAAATAGCCGGACGGCCACGGCCTGCTATCTTCCAGCCCTCTCCCGGACGCCTCCCGGTAGCCTGGTGTTTCAGGGGGCTCGTGCTCACCGCAGCGGGCGCAGCGCTTCGTCATCGCGCGCCACGCCCAGTCACATATTCGGTCGGGGGGCCGGTGGCTGCAACGTGCATCAGGAAGGTTGAGCAGTGTCCGAGGAACTGCGCGTACGTGAGGGCCGGAGTCGTAGCCTGGCCCAGGCCCTTGAGGGGCATCTCACCGAATGGTCCGAGCGCACCGGGACCACCGTCGAGATCTGGGCGCTGCCCGCCGGCGACGTTCCGGCCGGGATCACCAGGGCCGTGATGGCCACGCTCGAGGAGGCGCTCGCCAACGTCGAGCGGCACAGCGGCGCGCGGGTCGTGGCCGTCGCCGTCACCCTCGGACCCAGTGGCCTGCGCATGACGGTCAGTGACGACGGCGTCGGCTTCTTCGGCCCGGCCGAGGGCCGGGGCATCACCGCGATGCACGCCCACTTCGACCAGGTCGGCGGCACGCTCAGCGTCAACGGTGTTCCCGGCGCGGGAACCACGGTCACCGGAGTGGTGCCCCGCCAGGA
This sequence comes from Streptosporangium sp. NPDC001681, assembly GCF_040298085.1. Taxonomy (NCBI): domain Bacteria; kingdom Bacillati; phylum Actinomycetota; class Actinomycetes; order Streptosporangiales; family Streptosporangiaceae; genus Streptosporangium; species Streptosporangium sp. NPDC001681. Next base: position 60,532 of record NZ_JBEOZN010000050.1, read on the forward strand.
CTAGCCGGCGCGAAAACGGGCGCGGCGCCGGGCGAGCGCCAGGGTCTGTCCCGCGGATCTTGCCGTGGCGAGGGTCGGTCAGGTGGTGTCTCGTAAGGCGGAGGAGGGAGCC
>NZ_JBEOZN010000051.1:0-60615 GCF_040298085.1 Streptosporangium sp. NPDC001681
CCCCCCCGGGCCCCCCCCCCCCCCCGGCCCGCATCAGCCGACGCGCTGGTCGAGCCCCCAGCGACGCCGCAGAGCGTTGTCGGCCGCGCCGAAGCACATGTCCACGACGATGCCGATGATCAAAATCACGATCATCGTCGCGAGGAGGCCGGGCGCGTCGGAGAGCTCCCGGGCGTTGTCGAGCTGTTCGCCGATCGACGCCTGGTGGGCGATGATCACGAGAAGCTCGCCCGCCATCAGGGACCGCCACGCGAACGCCCAGCCCTGCTTGAGCCCCGACAGGAACGACGGCAGCGACGCGGGCAGGATGACGTGCCGGTAGAGCGCCAGGCGTCGCAGGCCGAGGATGTGCCCGGCACGGAGCAGGATCGGCGGGGTGTAGTCCACGCCGGCGATGAGCCCGTTGGCGATCGACGGCGCCGCCCCGAGGACGACCACGAACATGATCGCGCTCTCGCTGAGTTTGAAGAACAGGATCGCCAGCGGGAACCACGCGATGGAGGGCATGGTCTGCAGGCCCGTGATCAGGGAGCCGAGCGCCGCCCGCAGGGGCCGGACCCGTGACACGGCCGCGCCGACCACGAGCCCGACCAGCACCGCGATCGCGAACCCGGTGATCGCGCGGCGCATCGTCACGCCCAGGGCCTCGTAGAACTCGGCCTCACCGAGGCGGTTCCACAGATCCTCAAGGACGGTCACCGGGCCGGGAAGGACGTACTCCGGGCGCCACCCGCTGAGCACGACCAGCTCCCAGACGGCGAGGACGAGGACGATCGCCGAGATCATCGGCCAGCTTCTGGCCCAGACCCTTGAGGCCAGGCTCTGCCGTTCCCGGTTGGACAGCTCCAGCGCGTCCAGACCGGCGATGTGCTGGGAAAGATCAGTAGTCATTGGGCACCCGCTACTTCTCGATCCCGGCGCCGACGGGCGGCTGCGCCGCCGGCTTGGCGTGGCGCAGCACCTCCTGGCGCAGCCTGCCGGTGATGGTGGAGGCCAGTTCGGCCACTTCACCGGAGTCGGTACGGCGCGGCCGCGACAGCGTCACCGGGAAGTCCTCGATCACCTTGCCGGGCCTGCTGCTCAGCAGGACGACCCGGTCGCCGAGCCGTACGGCCTCGCGCACGTTGTGGGTGACGAACAAGACGGACAGCTCCCGCTCCCGCCAGATCCGCTCCAGCTCGTCGTGGAGCAGGTCACGGGTCATCGCGTCGAGGGCGCCGAAGGGCTCGTCCATGAGGAGCACGTCGGCGTCCTGGGCGAGGGCCCTGGCGAGCGCGACCCGCTGGCGCATGCCACCGGACAGCTCGTGCGGGCGCTTGTCGCCGAAGCCACCGAGGTGGACGATCTCCAGGAACTCCATCGCCCGCGCGCGGCGCTCCTTCTTCGTGGTGTTCTTACCCGAGCTCGTCACCCGGAGCGCCAGCTCGATGTTCCCCGAGACGGTGAGCCAGGGGAACAGGGCCGGCTCCTGGAACATCATCGCGATGCGGGCGTCCCTGGTGTCGATCTCTCCGGCGGTGGGGCGGTCCAGGCCGGCGACGAGGTTGAGCAACGTGCTCTTGCCGCAGCCGGACGCGCCCAGCAGACAGACGAACTCGCCCCTGTCCACCGAGAGCGTGACCTGGTCCAGGGCCAGGAGCTCCCTGCCGTACACCTTGGAAACCGCGTCCAGCCGGACCGCGGGCTCGTGCCCGTCGGTCCGGCCGGGGCGCAGCTCCTGTATCGGAGCTGTCACTTCGCCTCCCTGACCAGCGGCTCGCCGGCCCGTGACCGGAGGCGCCGCTTCGACTCTGCTGTTCTGTGCCGCCTGCTCGGGTCGATCACTTGTCGCTCACCGCAGGCTGGCTCTTGGCCGCCAGGACCTCGTTGAGGATGGTGAGGTCGTAGATGCCGTTCAGGTCCACCGGGTCGAGCAGGCCGACCTTCTGGGCGTGGTCGGCGCTGCCGACGAGGGAGGACGCGATCGGGTCGTTGGTGAAGGTGATGTTGCCGAAGGCGCTGTCCAGGACCGCCGGCGCGACGGGCTTGCCGGTCAGCTCCTTCAGCTCCGCGTTGACCGCCTCCTTGGCGCCCGTCGGGTCCGACTGGATGAAGGCGTTGGACTCGACGTGCGCCTCGATCAGCTTCTTCACCAGGTCGGGGTGGTCCTTGAGGAACTGCTGCCGCACGATCAGGTGCGTGATCACGAACTGCTTGTTCGGCCAGAGGTCGGCCTCGGTGAGCAGGATCTTGCCCTTGCTCTCCTGGACCAGGCGGCTCGCGAAGGGCTCGGGCACCCAGGCGCCGTCGATGTCGCCGGTGGCGAAGGTCTGCAGGGTCTGGGCGTTCTCCTGGGGGAGGATCGACACCTCGCCGCCGCCCTTGGTGTCGGTCTCGATTCCCTTCTCCTTGAGCCAGTAGCGCAGCGCGACGTCCTGGGTGTTGCCGAGCTGAGGCGTGGCGATCTTCTTGCCCTTGAGGTCCTCGACGCCGTTGATCTCGGGCTTGACCACGAGGAACACGCCGCCGGACGCCGCACCTGCGACGATCTTGATGGCTTCGCCCTTGGACTTCGACCAGGCGTTGATGGCCGGGTTCGGCCCGATGTAGGTCGCGTCGATGGCGTCGGAGAAGATCGCCTCGGTCGCGGCCGGTCCGGCGTTGAAGGTGGAGACCTTCAGCGTCGCGTCGCTGCCGAGTGCCTTGGCGAAGAAGCCCTTCTGTACCCCGACCAGGGCCGTGGAGTGCGTGATGTTCGGGAAGAAACCGAGACGGACCTCGGTCGTCGTCTTCGCCGTGTCGCCGCCGGAGGACCCCCCGCCTCCTCCGCAGGCCGCCGCGAGGGCTGTCACCGTGACCGCGGCCAGTGCCACTGCCATCCCCCGGAGCCTGCGAACCCTCATTGACTACTCCTTAATTCCTACTTAATAAGTCGGTTAAGTGCATAAAATGGCAAATGCGGCCTCCTGTCAAGCGGCGGTGACCGCATGGGTGCGAGTCGTTACCAGTTCGTGTTTCTCGGTGCGATGTCGCCGACGGGACCGTACGGCCGGCCCGCACACATTCAGCGGCAAAGAGCCGTGTCGATCCCTGGACTTGAGGGGTGAATGCCGCCGAGCCGACACCTCGGCACCCCGACACGCGATAACTTCTTGGAACGCATCCCGCATGCGCCCGAGGAAGCCAACGGACAGGACCCAAGATGCGCGTTTCCGTGATCGGATGCGGTCACCTCGGTGCTCCGCACGCCGTCGCGATGGCCGAGATCGGTCATGAGGTGATCGGTGTCGAGTCGGATCCCGACAGGTGCCGAGCCCTGGGCAACGGCATCGCCCCCTTTTTCGAGGAGGGCTTCGAGGACCTCCTGGTCCGGCACACCTCCTCCGGCCGGCTCCGCTTCACCACCGATCTGGGGGAGGCCGCGGACTTCGCCGACCTGCACTTCATCACGGTCGGCACCCCGCTGCGCGAAGACGGCCATGGCTACGACATGACCCAGGTGATCGACGCGATGCGGTCGCTGGTCCCACTGCTGAGCAGGCCGGCCACGATCGTCGGCAAGAGCACGGTGATGGTCGGCACCGTCGAACGGCTCCAGAAGATCATCGACGCTGACGCGCGGGTCTCCGGTGTGGAGCTGGTCTGGAATCCGGAGTTCCTGCGTGAGGGCCATGCCGTGCGGGACTCCCTGTTCCCCGACCGGGTCGTGGTCGGCCTGACCTCCCGGCAGGCCCGCGAGGCGGTCGAGGAGGTGTACGCGCCGATCCTCGACCACGGGGTGGGATTGATCCTCACGGACCCGCCCACGGCAGAGGTGATCAAGTCGGCCGCGAACGCGTTCCTGACCACCAAGATCTCGTTCATCAACGCGATAGCCGAGGTGTGCGAGTTCGTCGGAGCGGACGTGAACACGGTCGCCCACGCGATCGGCGTCGACAAGCGGATCGGGCACGACGGGATGCGGCCGGGCATCGGCTACGGCGGCGGGTGCCTGCCCAAGGATGTGGCGGCCTTCACGCACCGCGTCGGCGAGCTGGGCGCGCGGAACGCGCACGGATTCCTGACGGCCGTCGAATCGATCAACGCCGACCGGGTCCCGGCGGCGGTCAGGCTGATCGAGAGGGCGCACGGCGGTTCGATCGACGGCCGTACCATCGCGTTCCTCGGCACGGCGTTCAAGGCCGGGACCAGCGACGTACGCGACTCGCCCGCCCTGCGCCTGGCCGAGAGGCTGGCCGAACGCGGCGCGACACCGGTCATCTACGACCCCGCGGCCATCGCCGCCACTCGCGAGCTGCACCCCGAATTCAGCTACGCCGACACCGCCGAGCAGGCCATCACGGACGCCGATCTCGTCGTACTCGCCACCGAGTGGCCGGAGTTCACCGCCGACCCCAAGCTCCCCGCGGACACCGCCGACCTGGTACGTCACCGGGTGCTGGTGGACGTGCGCAACGCGGTCGAGCCGGGCCCGTGGCTCGCCGCCGGATGGGAGGTCTGGCAGCTCGGCCGCCGGCCCCAGCGTCCGTAGGCGCGGTGGTCGAGTCAAAGCGGACGTGGAAGGGCGGGAGGCGGCGGTGCCGGGCTGCCGGTGTCCCCGGATGGTGGTGGCCGACTCCCTTCACCACCCTCGTCGCGCCGAAAGCTCCGTTCGACCCGGTACGGCTGCTGGGGGGACGACCTCACCGAGGAGACACTGCTCAGGTTCGACCGACGTCCAGGAACGTGCGGCCGATGGCATGTCAGGCCGGTTCCGGGCCTCGTTCTGACGCGTTCAGTCGGCGACGCTCAGGTAGCGGACGCGTACGGCGTTGCGGATGGCCTTCCCGTCCTGCTCGTCGGTGTACTCGGCGACCTTGATGTAGCCGTGGTCGTCGTAGATGCGTCCCAGCTCGGGGCTGCCCGCCCAGTGGTCCAGAGCCAGTGCGGGAGCGCTGTGCGCCCTGGCGAGACGTGCGGCTTCCTCCAGCAGGGCCGAACCGACGCCGCGGCCGCCGGGGCCGCGGTCGGTCATCACGGTGTGGATGAACATCGATCCGTCGGGCACCACGGCGGCGGGGATCCGTGGCGGAACCATGGGCGCGGCGGCCAGCATCCCGACGCACCGGCCGTTCCGCTCGACCAGGGTGATGACGCCCTGGCGCGTCCAGTCGGAGACTCGGTCGGGAAAGCCCGGGATTCGGGAGAACGGTACCGTTCCCCATTGCTCCGGGCGGCCCTGGGTGATGAGCCATGTATGGACGGAGTCCATCAGGGACAGCAGGGCCGGAACGTCATCGGTCGTCGCCGACCGCGGCTGGACGGAAGGACGTGGCATCGGGGTCTCCCGGAGGGTTAGACTTCACGCGACCCAATTAATTCAACTTTCTAAGGGTTAGATTGTCAAAGCAAAATAAGGTCCATGCCGTGACCAGGGCAGTTCAGGAGCTCCAGGACGCCACCGATCTCATTGACGAGCTGGCGGCCCGGCGCCTCGGCGTCAACCGCACCGACCTGAGGTGCCTGAGCCGGTTGACCGCCCGCGGCCCGCTCACCGCAAGCGAGCTGGCGGCCGCCGCCGGTCTCACCGGGGGTGCCGCCACCACCGCGATCGACCGGCTGGAGCGGGCCGGCCTGGCCACGCGGATCCGCGACACGGCGGACCGGCGCCGGATCCTGGTGAACCTGACCGAACAGGGGCAGAGAGCCGTGCGGGAGGTCTGGGGGCCGATCGTGACCGAGGCGCAGACCGAACTCCTCCGGTTCAGCACCGCCGAACTCGACACCATCGAGACGTTCCTGCGCCTGGCGCTGCACAACCAGGTCCGGCACGCTGACCGCCTGCGCCGGCCGGTCGAACCGCCGGACTGCGGGGTCATCGCATGAGAATCGTCTTGCCGGTGATGGCGCGCTGTTTGCCGCCGCTGGATCGCTCGTGGGCGAACGGTGCTTCCGAACCCCGCCACATCACCACTGATGTGGCGGAAAGCGATCGCGTTCCTACTCGTCCAGTAGGTAGTCGGCTTGCTGACGGCAAGTCCGCCTTACCGAAAGACAGACAGCGTCTCGGTTTGTGACGCCTCGGCGCCGGGGATCCGCAACCCGAGGAATCTCGCCTGAGCCGTCACAGGCCGGAGGGCTGTCCTGTCTTAGCTGACGACCGGATGGTGACGGACGCCCCGGCGGCCAGGAAGGTTTGTCATGAAGATCGTGGTAATCGGCGGTACCGGTCTGATCGGGTCGAAGCTCGTGACGAAGCTCGGCGAGCACGGCCACGAGGCGGTGGCGGCAGCGCCGAGCACCGGCGTCAACACCCTTACCGGCGAAGGGCTCGCCGAGGCCCTGACCGGCGCGCAGGTGGTGATCGACGTGTCGAACTCCCCGTCCTTCGAGGACACCGCGGTACTGAAGTTCTTCGAGACCTCCACCCGCAACCTGCTCGCCGCGGAGGCGGCGGCAGGCGTCGGCCACCACGTCGCGCTGTCGGTGGTGGGGACCGAGCGGCTGCCCGAGAGCGGCTACTTCCGGGCGAAGATCGCTCAGGAGAAGCTGATCGAGAACTCGTCGATCCCGTACTCGATCGTGCACGCGACGCAGTTCTTCGAGTTCGTCCGGAGCATCGCTGCTGCGGCCACCGACGGCGGCACGGTCCGGATGGCACCGGTGCTCTTCCAGCCCATCGCGGGCGACGAGGTCGCCCAGGCGGTCGGCAGGATCTCGGTGGGGTTGCCGGTGAACGGGAGGGTCGAGGTCGCCGGGCCCGAGCGGTTCCGGATGGACGAGTTCTTCCGGGACGCCCTGGCCGCCTGGGACGATCCGCGTGAGGTGGTCACCGACCCGCACGCGCGCTACTTCGGAGCCGAGCTGGGCGAGGGGACCCTGGTACCGGCCGGCGACGCGATTCTCGGCGAGACACGGTACGGCGACTGGCCGGGCCGGGCCACGGCCGGGAGGTAGCGCCCCCGCCGGGCATCGCGACGTCGTCGCGGTCGCCGAGGGCGCGGACCGTCAGCCGCCCCTGGCCGCTCCGCCGGATGAGATCTCCCGGGGTTGTCACAAACCACCCGCCTGTCCTGTCATAGCTGCTCGGCGAGCGGTTTGAAGGCGGTAGACGAGGGTCGTGGGTCCAGGATGGGTTCACCGGCAGAGTGTGGGACACGGGTGAGAGGGGGATGACGGTGGCGGATACCGTGCCGGCGAACGAATCCGGTGTGCCGGAAGATCTTGAACAGGCCGCAGTGATCTTCGCGGGCCTGCGGCCGCGCCTGTTCGGGATCGCGTACCGGATGCTGGGCAGCGTCACCGAAGCCGAGGACCTGGTGCAGGACGTCTGGCTGCGCTGGCAGACCTGTGATCGCAGTACGGTGGCCAACCCGGCCGCGTTCCTGGCGACGGCGACCACGCGGCTGGCCATCAACGTCGCCCAGTCCGCGCGGGTCCGCCGCGAGACCTACATCGGCCCGTGGCTTCCCGAACCCGTCGACACCAGTGCGGATCCGCACCTCGGCGCCGAGCGGGGCGAGGCCCTGGGGTTCGCGGTCCTGCTTCTCCTGGAGAGGCTCTCGCCCAACGAACGCGCGGCATACGTGCTGCGGGAGGCGTTCGACTACCCGTACCAGGAGATCGCCGACATCATCCAGCTCAGCGAGGCGGCGGTCCGTCAGCTGGTCAGCAGGGCCCGCAAGCACGTGGTCGCCGAGCGTCGCGCGCCGGTGACCGGAGCCGAGCAACGGAGGCTGCTGACAGCCTTCGTCGCCGCCGCCCGCTCCGGTGACCTGGCCGCGCTGGAGGAACTCTTCGCGGCGGACGTGACCAGTCACTCCGACGGCGGTGGCGTCGTCCGGGCCTCTCGCATCCCCGTGGTGGGCGCGTTCCGGGTGGCGAAGTACGTCAGGGCGTTCGCGGACCGGTTCTGGGACGGGGTCGAGGTGGAGTGGGCGAGCGCGAACGGGCAGGCGTCCGCTCTGCTGTGCCGCGACGGCGAAGTGTTCGCGGTGCTCACGGTCAACGCCTCGGCCCAGGGCATCGACCAGGTGCTGTGGATGATGAACCCGGCCAAGATCACTGCGGTGTCCGCGTCCCCCTCATCGGCACAGATCCGCCCAGGCCATGCTCGACAGGCATGATCATGTCGTGCGCCGGTTCGCGGCGGCGTGTGACACGGGAGACACCGCGGCGCTGGAGGCGGTCCTGGCCGCTGACGTGATGGTCGTGAGCGACGGCGGCGGCAAGGTGCGGGCCGTGTCGCGCCCGATCCACGGTGCGAACGAGGTCGCCCGGCTCGTCGCGGCCCTGTTGACCGGTCAACCCGGTACCGTGCTGACCGCCGAGTCTGTCAACGGCCGTACCGGCCTGGTACTGCGCCTGGCCGGTCAGGCCGTGGCGGTGGTCAGCGTGAGCGTCACCGGAGCCGAGGTCACCGCTGTGTGGATCGTGCTGAACCCGGACAAGCTGCGGTGCTGGCACCGCCCATGACCAGCGCCCCAACCACAGGCTGCCCGCGACCTCGACAGGAGAGGCGGCACGATGAACGATCCGGTCACTCTCCCGAAGCCGTCCATGGACGACGACCACGACGGCGACCGCGCTCTGCCCTACTCGAAGTGACCCGTCAGGGCACCTCAGCCGGGCCCCAGCCCGACCTGTCACCGCCAACGGGACTGTACGACGAGCCGTCTGGGGGTTTGTATCGGGGGATGGGCCATGGCGAGGGGCAATTCCGGCTGGTGGCGTACGGGCAGAGGCGATCCAGCCGCCGAAGCAGGTGCCTGGGCGGTCGCTGGGCCTGTGACGAGCTGTTCGAGCAGCTCCGGGTAGGCATCGGCGAGGTCGGCCACGGAGGCGAGGGCGTCCGGCTGTTCGGTGTCATCCCAGGTGTGAAGGGATGGGGATCCGGGACGGCACTCCGCCCGTGATGAGGGCAGCGTCGGCGCTCGGGGTTCATCGCGCTGCGAAGGAGGTGAACATGTCGACGAGCGGCTGCGGTGCCTGGTCGTTGAAGACGGTCTCCAGACTCTGCGCGGACTCCCGGGCGGACTTCTCACTTCGCTCGAAGAGGGTTGCCTCATAGGCGGACAGCGCGGCCTCGGTGTTCCCCGGGTGGGCGGCGAGCGCCTGTCCCAGATCCGCACCGTCGATCAAGGCGAGGTTGGCGCCTTCACCGGCGAAGGGGGACATCAGGTGTGCGGCGTCGCCGAGCAGCGTGACGCCGGGGACGCGCTCCCAGCGGTGTCCGACGGGCAGCGCGTGGATGAGGCGGGGGATCAGCTCGCCGTCGGCGTCGGCGATCAGGTTGCGCAGGCCGGGGGCCCAGTCCGTGAAGTGGTTCGACAGCGCGGCCTTGGCGGCGTCGGTATCGGTGAAGTCGATCGTGGACAGCCAGTCCTCGGCAGCGCGCAGCGCGGCGTAGACGTGCAGGCCGCCGTCGGTCCCGCGGTGGGCGAGGAATCCCCTGTCGTCGCCGAGTGCGAAGAACATCCCGCCCCCGATCAGCTCGGCGTACTGCGGATGGCGGGTGTCGGCGTCGAGGAGGTTCAGCTCGACGAAGGAGATCCCGGTGTAGGCGGGGACGGCGTCGGAGAGCAGCGGCCGGATACGGGACCAGGCACCGTCCGCGCCGACGAGCAGGTCGGTGGTGAAGGCGGTGCCGTCGGCGAGAGTCACCTCATGTCGTCCGGAGCCGAGCGGCCGGGCGCCGGTGACCTTGCTGTCCCAGCGGACGGTGCCCTCGGGAAGCGAATCGAGCAGGAGGTCGCGCAGGTCACCCCGGTCGATTTCGGGGCGGCCGCCCTCGCCGTCATCCGTCTCCTCCAGCAGGACATGGGCGTGCTTGTCGAGGACCCGCAGGGCTTCGCCGCCGGGGTGGACCCTGGCCCGGAACCGCTCGTGCAGTTCAGCGGCGTGCAGGGCCGCCTGGCCGGAGTCCTCGTGGATGTCGAGCATGCGGCCCTGGGCGCGCGCGTGCCGGTCGGCGTCCAGCTCGAAGACGGCGGACTCGATCCCGTTCACGTGCAGGACACGGGCCAGGGGCAGGCCACTGAGTCCGGCGCCGATGACGGCTACGGGATGGTGCGTCGTGCTCATAACGGTGCCTTCGCTTTCTGAGTCGGTAGTGCACGGACACTGCGCCGGTTCAGTTCGTGGTCCGTGGGGTGGTGCGCGTGCCGTTGATGACGGCCCCGAAGATCCAGGCCAGGCGCTGCCGGGGGGTGCCGGAGACGAGGTCGGCGCCGAGTGCGGCGATGCGTGGATGCGTCTGGGCGGAGACCTCCCCCAGCGCGGCGATGAGCCCGTTGTGTTCATCCTCGGCATCGATGGCGCCGTCGCGGGCGGACTGCTCGGCGGCGGTGGCGGTGGCCACCTGCAAGAGCACGTCCACCCCCCACGCGGCCTGCGCGTCGGGTACCTCGCCCTCGTGCAGCAGGGCGAGGATCGTCTCGACCAGCGCCAGGTAGTTCGGGCCGGAGGGGCGGGCGACCAGGGCGGAGTGGGCGAGGCTGGGGTGGTCGAACAGGACCCGCGTGTAGGAGAGGAGCACCTTCGCCAGCCGGTCGCGCCAATCGCCTTCGCTGCCTGCCGGGGTCAGGTCGACCGCACCGAGCAACTCTTCCAGGATCGCGGCGTGCAGTTCGGCCGTGTTGGCGACGTACACGTACAGCGAGGCGGGGCCGGTGTCGAGTTCCTGGGCCAGTCGGCGCATGGTGACGCGCTGCAGTCCCTCGGCTCTCATGAGGCGGACCGCGGTGGCGACGATGCCGTCGTAGGTGAGGGCGGGCTTGGCGGGCCGCTCCCGGCGACTTCGGGGGGCAGGGGTCCGTGGGGTCATGACCGCATCGTAACGAACATGTTCGCTACGAACAAGTTCGTTCGCGCCCGGGGGTTCCCCGCCGGGCCGTGGGCGAACGGGGCGGGGCCTTCCGGGAGTCAAGAAGCCGTCCGTTCGTAACGAACGGGTTCGACAGGATGGCCGGGTGCCGTCGGCCGTGGTCGTGCAGGGTCTTGGCTCACTTCGCGGCAGATGCCGCGGGTTTGGCCGGGGCGGTGCCGGGCTTGCCGCGCAGCGGTACCTCCTTGATGAACACGGCGGCGGCGAAGGCGCAGACCAGGAAGATCCGCTGCGTGCCGTGGGCGACCGCGTGCAGGTAGGCGTCCTTGGCCGATGCGGACATGCCCGAAAGGTTCACATCGGCGAGCGTGCCTTCGCCCGGATCGCCACCACCGGGTGCGTAGTGCTGGGTGGCCCATGCGAACAGGGGGCCGAAGACCGCCACACCCGGCATCGCAGCGGAAGCTCACCCTCGGTGAACAGCACGCGAACCGGCAAGGCGAGGACTTCGTCTGGGATAGGAGCGGTCAGCGGGCCGCCGGGGTGGTGGCCGCATGTGCTCGGCCGGAGCCGTGGGGCGGTTGAGTGTGTCGTGTCAGGTTCGAGGTGATGTTTCGGGGGCGACGAGTTCGACCTCGAATCCGTCGGCGTCCTCCAGGTAGGCGGCGTAGTGCCGCTCGCCGCCGGCATGGGGATGACGTTCCGGGAACAGCAGGGTCCAGCCGTGCCGCGGTGCCCGCTCGACCAGGGCGTCGACCATGGCCCGGCTCTCGACGTGGAAGGCGAGATGGTTCAGGCCGGGGCGGCGCCGGTCGTGTTCGTCCGCGCTGAGAGCGGGCGACTGCTCAAGGACCAGATAGGTGGAGCCGAGCCGCCAACTCCGCCCGTCGGCCCAGTTCTGGAAGAGGGTGTAGCCCAGCTCGCCCAGCAGCCACCCCCAGCCGGCGACGGCCCGTGGCAGGTCTGGCACCCAGAGCTCGACATGGTGCAGCATTCCGGTGGTCGCCTTGCTCATCCCGCGATCCCCTTCCGTGCGTCTCGACCTTGGCGGGAAGTGGGTGTTCGTCAAGGCCATCCCCGTCGGGCACCCGCTGGCCGCCAAGTACCGGACCGAGGCGGCGACCGCCGTGTGGCTTCCGCTGCACCGCCTGTGCCCGCACTGTCTCGCCTCGCTTTTTCCGCCGTCGGCCCGCCATGTGAGGATCATGGCGGACCGAGACGTCAACGGGCACGATGGGGCCATGCCGAAGAACCCGCCCGAGTCGCCGGCGCCAGCGCCTGAACGAGCACGCCCGCGCTCGCCGGCCGCGGTTGGACCGGGGCCAGGTGCGTTACCGGGGCGGGTTCGCCTACGTCGACGGGGTACTGCCCGGCGCTGAGGTGCTACCGCTGTGCCGCCTGAGCTTCGGCGGAGTCCTGCACACCTGGGGCTTCGCGATCTACCTCGCCGGCCGCGACGGCTGCCAGGACAACATCCTGCCTGTCGGCAGCCCCGAAGAAGCAATCGATTGTGCCTGCGGCCTCTACCTCAACGATCCCACCGCCTGGCTCAGCCCACCCTCAACGAATTGACGCGGTGCAGCACTAGTATCGTGTGGTGCATTGATAGGCGACCCAGCGGCCGCCGCCCGCATTGGCTATAGCGTTCCTTTTCGCCTTGGCGGCTGTACTCCCCCTGCCGCCCCAGTAGACGTTTCTCCTGGAATTGTAGGCGACAGCGCCACAACCGTTGACGAAGGTGGTAAGGACTTTGCAGCTGGAGCGGCCGCATGCCTTCAGTGCCCGCTTCCTGGCGGCAGACGCTGTTCTGTAATCCCAGGACCTGCCGATACTGCCGTCCCGCGCCACGGCAATGGCGCCGTAATAGTAACGTGCTGCACTTTCCCCCGCGGTAGCCGCAGTAGCCGCTGCGGGGGACGCCGTGGCCAGCACCCCGCTCACCATGAAGGCGCAAGCGGCGATGGCAGTGAATTTCTTCCCTAACTGCATGATGTTTCCCCTTCGTGTGGATTTGCCCCGATTCAGTAGACACGTCAGGGCTTTCGGCTATGCGGCAGCATAACCGTCTTTTTGGATGGGTTTGAGGGCTTGGCGCCGCAGGTATTCGGCAGGGCTGAGTTGTCCGTTGGCGGGGTGACGGCGGCGCGGGTTGTAGAACCCCTCGATGTAGGCGAATGCCGCACGCTCGGCTTCTGACCTGGTGCGGAAGGTTCGCCGGTCGATCAGCTCGCACTCCGGTGCGGCGAAAAGGCTCTCGGTGATGGCATTGTCGAAGCACGTGCCGGGCCGGTCGAGGGGCGCACGCCGACCTGCTCACAACGTCGACCGAACGCGATCGAGGTGTGCTGTCTGGGGTTGTGATGGATCACCCCGGAGCCGGGGCGGCGCTGGTGGATCGCCATCGCCAAGGCGTCGGTGACCAGCTCGGTGCGCATGTGCTCGGCCATCGCCCAGCCGACGATCCGCCGGGAGAACACATCGAGCACGACCGCCAGGTAGAGGAGGAGTCCTCGGCCGCCGGTGGCGTTGGGACGCGCCGGCGCACCAATCAGTCCGGCATCGACATCCACGACATGGCCGTACCTGTCGAACAGGAGTCAAGTTCATCTGTCAATTTGGGTCTTCTCAGCCGCCCGGTTGGCGGGTTATCAAGAGCCTGAGCCCCGCTCACGACCACCACTCCGATGTGGACGAAGGATGACATGCGCCGGCTATGGGCAGTGATCGTACGAACGCTCTGCATCGCGGCCCTGGCCGCGACCGGGCTCGCCGCGGCCGCCACGGACGCCGCGGCGGCCGAGCCTCCCCGCTGGGGGTTCGCCGTCGTCAGGAGCGGCGCCGTCGTGGACTCCATGCGCCAGGCGGGCTCGTGGCCGGACGGGCTCAAGGTCGAGGCCACCCCGGGCGGCCCCGGCCAGGTGTTCGTGAAGTTCCCGCAGATCGGCATGGCCGCCGGGGGAGTCGCCCACGTCACGGCGATCTCCCAGTCCGCCGACTGGTGTCAGGTCCAGGGCTGGTGGCAGTCGGGCGCCGACGAGATCGTGGCGGTGCAGTGCCACCGATACGGTGTGGGCCCGATCGCCTCGTGGTTCTCCGTCACCTTCGGGTACAGCGCCCAGTACCTGCCCGCGCCCCAGGCGTTCGGGTACGTGCACTGGGACGGCTCCGCCGTGGCCGCGCGGTTCAACTCCTCGGCGCCGACCGCGGTGAACACCGCCGAGCCGTTGACGGCCCCGGGAACGTGGCGGGTCACCCTGCCGGGGCTCGGCTCGGCGGGCCACGCCGGGAACATCCAGGTCACCGCGGTCGACTCGGCCGTACCGGCACGCTGCAAGCTGGGCGGATGGACCGCGACGACGGCCGCGCAGAGCATCATCGTGCGCTGCTACGACGCCACCGGCACATCGCTGAACACCGGATGGAGCCTGACCTACCACCGCGAGCGGGCCATCACCTGGACACCCCAGCCGTACCGCTTCGCCTACACCTTCGACAACGCCCCCGACACCCCGGGCGTCTACGTGCCGACGCCGTACCCGGTCAGCTACAACTCGCAGTCCGGGGGCGTGCAGCTCAGCAGGTCCGCGGTCGCCAGGAAGCAGGTGATCTTCGGCAACACCGGATACCGGGACAACGTCCAGGTCACCGCGTTCGGCTACGGCTCGGAGTTCTGCAACCTGTTCGCCCCCTGGGAGTCGTACCCGGCGTACGTGAGCATCCGGTACATCACCTGCTACAACGGCGCCGTCCAGGTCGACCACCCGTCGATGATCACGTACGTGGCCCGCTAGTGCGGTGTCCGTTGGGTGTTTGAGTACTCGCACCCGCTCATCGACCAGGGGCGCGGTGATTCCGGCAAGTGTCGCTCTGTCGTGGCAGCGGGTTGTGCCGCCGTTCCGCATCAAGATCCGGGACGCTGCGGGGATCACCGGCCTGGAGGGGCCCGATTCAAGGCCTTGGCCTGCCGGCGCCATGGCCGGGTACCTGGGACGACCTGAATACTTTGCCTTTGCGCTAAGTGTTTCGGCGAGCAATACTTAGCCGCATGGCACAGTATTCGGCGGAGCTCGACGGCGTGTTCGTCGCCCTCGCCGACCCGACGCGGCGCGACGTCATCCGACGCCTCGGTCGCGGTCCGACGAGCGTGGGCGATCTCGCCCGCGAGTTCCCGATGACCCTTCCCTCCTTTATGAAGCACGTGCGGACGCTCGAGGAGAACGGCCTGATCCGCACGGTCAAGCTCGGCCGGGTGCGCACCTGCGTGCTCAACCGCGACCGTCTCGCTCTCGTTGACGGCTGGCTCGCGGAGCAGCGCCAGATCTGGGAGGAGCGCACAGACCGGCTCGAACGCCTCGTCACCGATCCGAAGGAGAAACAACCATGAACCCCGATCTTGACCTGACCCTGCAGCGGGTCATCCGCGCCCCCCGCGCCGCGGTGTGGAGCGCGTGGACTGATCCGTCCCGCTTTGAGAAGTGGTGGGTCCCGGCGCCGACCGTGTGCCGCGTCGACCGCCTCGACGTCCGGCCCGGCGGCGCGCTCGTGACGCGACTGAGCGACGACGGGGTGGACTTCGTCCCGCACATCAACGCGAGCTTCCTCGTCGTCGACGAGTTCGAGCGGATCGTGTTCACGAACGCGATCGACAGCGCCTGGCGCCCCGCGAATCCCGCGCCGGTGCCCATGACAGCCGAGATCACGCTGAGCGATCATCCGGACGGTACGGACTACCGGATCATCGTCCGGCACGGCGATCCGGCCGCCCGCGCCCGCCACGAGGAACTCGGCTTCTTCGAAGGCTATGGCTCGGTCACCAAGCAACTCGCCGTGGTCGCGGAGAGCCAGGCCGCGCGGTGAAGATCGCTCTCACCGGGTTCGTCACCCTCGACGGGGTCAGCCAGGGCCCCGGCTCACCGACAGAGGACACGAGCGACGGCTTCACCCGGGGCGGCTGGCTCGTGCCCCACCTGGACGAACTCTTCGTCCGGCGTACCTCCGACTGGCTGGACCTCGCCGACGGTCTGCTGCTCGGGCGGCGAACCTACGAAGCGTTCGCCCGGGACTGGCCGCAGATCACCGACCCGGACGACCCGTACACCGAGCGGATGAACTCACTACCGAAGTACGTGGTGACCAACACCCTCGCCGAAGGGTGCTGGCATCCGACGACCGTGCTCCGCGGTGACCCGATCCAGACCGTCGGGGAACTCAAGGCGCAGCCAGGACGGGAACTCCAGATCCACGGGAGTGCGAGACTCGGCAACGCCCTGTTGGCGGCGGGTCTCGTCGACACGCTTCGGCTCGTCGTCGCCCCGGTCGTGACCGGTTCCGGGCGGCGGCTGCTCGACCACCCGAGCGGACCCGTCGGTCTTCGACTCGTCCGCCACGAGGTGACAGCGAACGGCCTGCTGCTGCTCCAGTACGAGACCGTCGGCGCTGCCCCGGTAGCGGAATATGAGGGCGTCACGGCCTTTGTCTAGTGCGGTGACCAGGACCGGATACGTTCACCGGGTTTGATCACGCCGCATCCTCGCACCTACAACGCCCCGTAACTCGACCTGGTGCCAGGGCCTGTTCTTTTAGAGGTCGTCTCATTTGGTGAGGCGGCGGTAGCGGACGAAGAGCGATCGCGTTGTGGTGTCGGGTGAGGTCTGCGTCAGTTGAGCCTTCTGCCGAGCTTGGTCGAACGGCTCGGCGATCCCGTGATAGCCGGCCTCGACCAGCTCGGCGTACTTGACGTACCCCCGCCGGGGTGTCGGACTCGAAGCGGAACAGGGTACGTGGCCCGCCGGGCGGATCGCAGCCGGGCGAGTGCTCGTCGATCCTGAACTCCGGCCCGAGTCGCTCAGGGCGTGAATACTTCATGATCCAAAATGAAGATCACACGAGATGGTAGGAATAGGGCGAAAGTGGGTCTTGAGGGTAGGGGGCGATAGGTGATCCGGGTTCTGCTCGCCGAGGACATGCACATGGTCCGAGGGGCGCTGGTCGCACTGCTCGAACTCGAACCCGACATCAAGGTGGTCGCGGAGGCGGCGACCGGCGACGAGATCGTGCCCTTGGCGCTGAAGTCCAAGCCGGATGTGGCGGTGATCGACGTCGAGTTGCCCGGCGTCGACGGGCTCACCGCCGCAGCCGAGCTGCGCAGGCGGGTGCCGCAGTGCCGGGTGCTGATCGTGACGAGCTACGGCCGCCCGGGGAGCGTCCGCAAGGCCTTCGCCGCCCAGGCGTCCGGGTTCGTGGTCAAGGACGCTCCGCCGGACCGGCTTGCCGATGCGATCAGGAGGGTCGCGGCGGGTGAGCGGGTGATCGATCCCAAGCTCGCCGTGGCGGCGCTGGAGGTGGTCGAGAGCCCGCTCAAGCCGCGCGAGCTGGAGGTACTGCGGAGGTTCTCCTGTGGCGAGGACGTGGAGCAGATCGCCGAGGCGCTGTTCCTGTCCGCAGGCACCGTACGCAACTACCTCACCGGGATCGTCGCCACGCTGCACGCCCGCAACCGGCTGCACGCTGTCCGGATAGCCCAGGACGCCGGTTGGCTCTGAGCCCGGCCCGCCTGCTCGCCGCCTTCATCTGCGTGGTGTGCGTCCTACGGGTGAGCTTCTACCTCGGCGAGGCCTCGGCCGGGCCGTTGACCGTGGCGAGCATCATGGGGGTCGCCGCGCTCCAGCTGCCGATCTCGCTCCCGGGCAGGCGGCGCCTGTCGGCCGTGCTCTTCCCGGTGCAGGCCGTATTGAACTACCTTCCCCTGCTGGCCGAGGCCGACAGTTGGCGGGCGGGCGGCTCGGCGTTCGTGGCCGCCTCGGCCCTTCTCATGGTGAGCGGTCCCGCCGCGTGGCTGCTCTTGGGGTTGATCGCGGTCGTCGAGGGCGCCGTGGCGTCCGCGCTGGACCGCGCGCCCATGGAGATCTATTACGCGGTCGTCGCCCCCCTCAATGTCGGTCTGATGCTGTACGGCCTCAGCCGCCTCGCCGACCTGCTGGACCGGGTTGGCCGGGAGCGATCCGAGCTGGCGGCCAGGGCCGAGGAGGTCGAGCGGCTACGGCTGTGGCGGCACGTACAGCACCTCGTGGTGAGCAGCGTGTCCGCCGTCGAGCGGCTGGCGCGGCGGGCACGGTGCCAGGGCGAGGCGGAGGTGGTGCGGAAACAGGTCTCCCAAGCCGTCGCCATCGCACGGAAGGCGCTGGACCGCGTACGGTCCCTGCCGCCCGCCGACGGCCCGATCCCGGTCCCGCCTCGCGATCGCGACGGGCGGATCGTACGGCAGGCCACGCCGATTCTCGTCGTCACGCACGTGTTGTTCATCGGGCAGTCGCTGTTCAACTTCGCCGCCGACGAGGCACTCGATTCCGGCTCCGGAGACGCCGGCTATCTGGCCCTGCTGCCCCTGACCTTCGCTCTGCAGTTCTGGCACCTGGCCGCCCTGCGCGCGGGCAGGCGGCCCAAGGGCCTGGTCTGGACACTGGTGGCTCAGGGCATGACCATCTACGCGCCTCTGCTGGACGGGGAGACATCCGGGCTCGTGGTGTCGGGGTTCTTCGCCGGCGTCCTCCTGCTCTACGCGCAGGCGCGGGTGTCATGGCCGCTGTGCATGGCGATTTGCGGCATCTCGGCGATGGAGGGCTGGTTCACCGGGGGCACGCTCCTTGCCGGTTACCAGTTCTGCAGTGCCCTGGCCACCGCGCTGGCGGTCTACGGCCTGACCCGGCTGGTCACTCTCGTCACCGAGCTCCGCCGTACCCGGGCCGAGCTCGTCGAGGTGGCGGCCCTGCGCGAGCGGCTGAGGGTAGGCAGGGACGTGCACGACCTGCTCGGCCGTGGTCTCACCGCGGTCGTCCTGCACGGAGAGCTCACGCTGCGGCTGCTGAAGACGGATCCGGGCCGGGCGATGGAGCAACTCGAGCGGATGACGGACGCGGCGCGGGCCGCGCTCGCGGACGTCGCCGGGTTGAGCGCACCGGATCGGCGCCTGTCGCTGGCCGCCGAGGTCGACTCCGCCAGGGCCGTGCTGGAGTCGGCGGGAGCAGCCGTACGGGTCGACGCCGCGTCCGTGCGGGGGCCGGCCGAGCCCGTGCTCGCGGTGGTGCTGCGCGAGGCGGTCACCAACGTGCTCAGGCACAGCACGTCGGAGGAGTGCGTGGTCGAGATCGCCGTCGAGGATGGTCGCGTACGTCTGCTTGTGGCCAACGACGGGGCCGCCCCCGCTTCCGACGAGCCCGGCACGGGGCTGCGGAGCATGCGCGCCCGCCTGGCCGCCATCGGCGGCGAACTCACCACCACCTGGACCGGCGATCGCTTCGAGCTCCTCGCCCGTATCCCGGTCGATCATGAGGATCTCACGCCCACGAGGTGAACCCGGCGACTGTGCCGGTGAGCGCCCGGTGCCGCACAGTTGAACCTTCACATCGATACGAAGATCAACGGGGACCATGAATCGTCGACAGTTCCTCGCGCTCGCCGCGCTTTCGGGCCTCGCCTCGGCCTGCGGCTCCAGCGCCGAGAGCGATCCGGCCGCCTTTCGCACCAAGCTGCAGGTGCCACCACTGCTCGAACCCAAGGTGGGCAAGGACGGGACACGGAGGTTCGCGCTGACGATGCAGCGGGGCCGAAGCGAGATCCTGGCCGGCAAGCCGGTCGAGACCTGGGGGTTCAACGGCCCGCACCTCGGGCCGACGATCCGGGCGGCACGCGGCGACAGGGTCCGGATGACGGTTACCAACCGGCTGGACGAGGCGAGCACCGTGCACTGGCACGGCATGCGGCTCCCCGCGAAGATGGACGGCGGGCCCCACCAGACGATCGAACCGGGCGCAACGTGGAATCCGCACTGGACCATCGACCAGCCCGCCGCCACATCCTGGTACCACCCGCACCCGCACGGCCAGACCGCCAAGCACGTCTACCGCGGCCTCGCGGGCATGTTCATCATCGACGACGGGACCACGGCGGAGCTCCCCGCGAGCTACGGGATCGACGACATCCCCCTCATCCTGCAGGACAAGAAGCTCACCGAGGACGGCTTACCGATCGGCGACCCCTTGAAGGGCACCTTCGGCATCCTGGGCGACCACATGCTGGTCAACGGCACGCACGCCCCGTTCCTGAACGTGCGCACCGAGCGGGTGCGCTTCCGGATCCTCAACGGATCCAACGCCCGCATGTACCACCTCACGTTCGCCGACCGCCGCACGTTCCACGTCGTCGGCAACGACGCCGGCCTGCTGCCCGCCCCGGTCCAGGTGGACCAGGTCTCTCTCACGCCGGGCGAGCGCGTGGAGGTCGTCGTGACCTTCACGGCCGGCGAGCAGGTCCTGCTGCGCACGATCTCGGGATCCGATGACATCGACGAGGGCGACTTCGACCTCCTGAAGATCGTCGCCGAGCCGCGGCTCGCCGCCTCCCCCCGCCTGCCGTCCCGCCTGGCCGACCCCGCTCCGATCGTGATCCCACCGAACGCCAAGGTCCGCCGGTTCCGGCTCAACGGCCACGACGCCATCAACGGCAAGGAAATGGATATGGCACGCATCGACGAGGTGGTTCCCGCCGGTGCCACCGAGATCTGGGAGATCGAGAACACCGTCTACGCGCACAACTTCCACATCCATGAGGTGGCCTTCCAGGTGCTCGACGTGGACGGGGAGAAACCACCCGCGTACGCGAGCGGCCACAAGGACACCGTCTACGTGCCGCCGAAGAGCACGGTGCGGCTCGCCGTCCGGTTCGGCCACTTCACCGACCCGGCCACGCCGTACATGTACCACTGCCACATCCTCCGGCACGAGGACTCCGGCATGATGGGGCAATTCGTGATCGTGCCGCCTGGCACCGAGAACCAGGTGCCCCGCACGATCACCGCCCACCACATGTAGCGCCGACCGCATCGCGGGAGCCGTCCGGTCGGCATGAGCCCAACCGCGGCTTCCTGCGCTGCCTGCACGCTCTGGCACGGGCGGTGTTGATTGAAGGGCGGTCAGCCGAGCCGGCGGCCGTCGCGCATGAGGTCGCGTCCGCGCAGTTCGTTCGCCTCCCGCCAGGCCTGGATGCGCCGCGGCCGGATCAGGAAGGGGGGCAGACCAAGTAAGCCGGAAAGGGCTAATAGGGCTGGTCAGGCGGTGGAGGCCCAGGACTCCCGAAGTGATTTCGTTCGTGAGAAGTGACCGCGAATGCTCGCCACTTCCGACCGCACCGAGGTGGGCCGGCGTTCGTGAGAAGTGACCGCAGTCATGGGCTCAGGTCGTTGACATCGACGAGAGGCAGGGTGGTTGTACCAACGGTTTCTGGCCCCGCCCCAACGTGGATGGCCCCAGCCGGCCGGCGACCGGAACGGGGACCAACGAGTTTGGCCCCACCCGGCTGCCCCCGTCGGCCGCAGGGCTTCGGCGTAGTCGGGTGGCGTCCGATTTGCGCTCAAGCAAGGCCGACTTCGACAAGATCAAGGCGGTTCGCGCGCACGCCATGCCATGGGCGGGGGCGACGGCGTCCCGCCACGGTGCGAAACCGCCGCCGGCCCTCCGCCCCAACTCTTGCCTCCCCTATCGAGATTCGATAGATTATCATCGCAACTCGATAGAAGGATGGGTCATGGGAAAGCTGACAGTGCGTGCGCTTCGCGCCGTGCTCGTGGTGGTGCTCGCCGGCACCGTGTTCGTACAGGCATTTACGGTGTGGGCGTTGGCCAGCGGGAGCGACCCGGAGGACGGGTCGCTCCCGCTGACCCCGCTGCGCGTGATCACGATCCTGGGCATGGTGTCGGCCCAAGTCGCCCTGGTCAGCGTATGGCGGCTGGTGACGATGGTCCGACGCAAAACCGTGTTCTCTTCCGCCGCCTTCCGATACGTGGACGCCGTGATCGGCGCGATCGTGGCGGCTGCCCTCCTATGGTTCGCGGTCACGGCCCTCAACGCGCCGGGCCAGCGGGCCGACCCGGGCGTCACCGTCATCATGGGCGTCGTCGGCCTGGCCATCCTGGGGGTCGCGCTCATCGTGCTCGTGCTGCGGATGCTGCTCGCCCAGGCCGTCGCGCGCGACGTCGAAGCGGCGCAGATGCAGGCCGAGCTGGACGAGACGATCTGATGCCGATCGTCGTCGACATCGACGTGATGCTGGCCAGGCGGAAGATGTCCGTGGGCGACCTCGCGGACCGCGTCGGGATCACACCCGCCAACCTGGCGGTACTCAAGAACGGCCGCGCCAAGGCGGTGCGCTTCACGACACTCGCCGCGCTCTGCGAGGCACTCAACTGCCAACCGGGCGACCTGCTGCGCTGGGAGGCCGAGGACGCCGCGGGCGGATGACGTGCCCCAGAGCGGGCGTGAAAACGCCTGGCACCACCGGCCTGACACGGCACGTCGACCGCATGGACGTGGATCGCCGATCGCCCGAAGCACTGTCCCGACCTCGTTGGGTAGATTCTGGTTGACGTGCACCGCACCGTCTTGGTCGACGACCGCGACCTGCGAACGTGACCTCCCCACCGAAATCCCCCGTCCTTCCAGCGCGGAAGGGCGGGGTTCGTCGCTGGGCGGGCAGCCAAGGCTTCGCCGTAGACCCTCAGGGGTGGGGCCAACTCCCACGCGAACTTCGCACCTACCGAAGATCCACAAGTGGGGCCAGTTGCCGCTGATGAAATCAGGCAGGGTGTTGGCCGAGGTCAGCGGCACCTGCTCGTGTGACGACCAGGTGCGGTCAGAACTGGCGAACATCGACCACACCAGGTCGGAGGTGCGGTCGTCGGTCGCGAACAACTGCGGCCGGAACTGGCGAACAAAACCACCCGAAGCTACGGCCAGGGGCAAAGTAGGGGACTGGCCGGACAGAACTTCCATTCTGATGACATAGAAATCGAGGCACAGGGCGCCGACCTGGGCGGGCCGCGCCGCCTGGTGCCGTCACCCTCCTTTGACCACTCTTTGAATATGGTTAATTACTGTCGGTTGGGGCGCGTTGTGGTCGCCCTGCTCGCCCTCGGCGCTCTGGCCCTGCCCGCGGCCGTCTTCGCCGAGCCCGCCGTCGCGCTCGCCTCAGCCGGCTCCGCTCACGCCGCACCCGCGGAGCCTCCCCCCGGCCACCTCCAAGTCGGCGACGGAAACATTCACGCACACTTCGACGCAGTCATCGACCTGGGGGGGTGAGGCAGCACCGTCGATGTCCTTGGGGGCCCGGGTGATTCCCTCGGCGGCCGTCCCCGCGGCTGTGGCCGCGGTCGGTCGACCTCCGGGCTACTCGGCGGGCCGCCAGCTCCGCGATGTTCCGCCGCCGGGCCGATACCGGACAGTGCATGAACTCTGTCCGGTCACTCAGTGGCGTCACCCCAGGTCAGCGCCTTCACGCTGGTTCCCTCGCCGATTCGGTCTCGTGGACCGTTCGGCAGCAGACCGTCGAAACCCACCCTCACCGAGCGGCACAACAGACCGCGTGACACCGGCCGTTGCCCCTTTCTGGCTTACTTGGTCTGCCCCCCAGGAAGTACCGGTAGGGCTCGTCGAGCTCGCGTGGCTCGAAACCGGTCCTGGTCGCGAACGCGTCACCCGTCTTGGGGGCGAGGGTCGGCGAGGTCCACCGGCTCGGCGGTGCCGTCGACGACGACGTCGCGGGTCGGCCTGAGGCCAAGGCGCACCCGGCCGTCCGCCAGCAGGTTGAGGTCGCTCAGGCGTTGCGCCGCGGCGCGTTGACACATGGGAGAGCTCCTTTTCGTCGATGACCGGACGGCTCAGCGAAGCTCCTGGGTGCGGACCAGGTTGCCCGCAGGGTCGCGAATGCCGTACGGCTGCTCGGTCGGCTCCTGGACGATCTCGGCATCACCGGCCTGCACCTGCTCGAAAGTGCCGTTGAGGTCCCGGGTGGCCGGCAGGATCCAGTCGTAGGTGCCCTTGGCCATCATCTCGACGATGGTGCGGCGCTCGGTGTCACGGCTGCTGGAGGGACCGCGTTCCGGGCTGTTTGGGCAGCCGTGGCCGCACTGGCACCCGGTAGCCACTTTTTTGTGGGTACTTGTCGGCCGGGCCGGGGCGGCCTGAAGCTTGGTCGTGGGCGGTCGGAGGGCCGTCAGATCCAGGTGCGACGGGGAGGTTGGCGGTGCATCAGGAAACCGGTTGGGCCTCGGCCAGCTTCTCCAAGCGGCGGTGGCCCCAGGCGGAAAGAGGCGTCAACGCTTCGGAGAGTTCGCGGCCGAACGTGGTCAGGGAGTACACGGTCTTCAGTGGCCGAACATCGTGCACCTCCCGGTGGACCAGTCCGTCGGTCTCCATCTCCCGGAGTGTCTGAGTCAGCACCTTCTCGGTGAGGCCCGGCAGCCGCCGGCGCAGCTCGCCAGGGCGGCGGGGGCCGGACTCCAGGAGCCAGAGCAAAATCGTCTTCCACTTGCCGTCGATCACGGCGATCGCGGCAGTCACTCCGCACACATTCGGGTCCTGGGCGCGACTGCGTGTCATCTTCGTCCTATTCGTTGCTGCTTGTCGTTATTTCTAAGGGAGTTGAGGCATGATCTCGCACACCGAACAGTCTGCCGTCACCGTGCTCGGCCTGGGGCCGATGGGCAGGGCTCTGGCCAGCGCCTTCTTGGATGCCGGCCTGCGGACCACGGTCTGGAACCGGACGCCGGGCAGGGACCGGGAGTTGGTCGAGCGGGGCGCGGTCGGCGCCCGATCGGCCGAGGAGGCGGTCGCCGCAAGCAGGTTGACCGTGGTCTGCGTGGTGAACTACGACGCGGTGGACGGCATTGTGCGGCGCGGTGCGGTCACCGACGCGCTCAAGGGGCACACGGTCGTGAACCTGACCGCCGACACCCCCGACCGGGCCCGAAACACCGCGGCCTGGGCGGCCGAGCACGGCATCGGGTACCTGGACGGTGCGATCATGACTCCGACCACGACCATTGGCACGCCGGCCGCGGTGTTCCTGCACAGTGGCCCCAAGGAGATCTACCGGGAGCACCGGCCGGTGCTGGACGCTCTGGGGGGCACCCACACCCACCTCGGTGAGGAAATCGGCCGGGCGGCCGCATACGACATCGCATTGCTCGACATCTTCTGGACCGCGATGGCGGGCTATGCACACGCCCTGGCCGTGGCGAGGGCAGAAGGCATCACCGCACGGGAGCTGGCACCGTTCGCCAAGGGCATCGGCGCGATCCTCCCGCCGATCTTCGAGGAGGCCGCGGAGGAAGTGGACAGCGGCAGGTTCTCCGGCGAAGACAACCCGATCACCTCGGCGGTATCGTCCATGGCCCATATCGTCCACACCTCCGAGGCCCATGGCATCGACGCGGGTGTGATGCGTGCGGCCGAAGGCATGGCGCGCCGCGCCATCGGACGGGGCCACGGCACAGACGGGTTCATCCGGATCACCGAGATCCTGAACCCCCGCTGAGGAGGCCACTATGGGGCGCGGCCCGTTCCCGGCGCCCCCCCCGTGGAAGGTCTGCCCCGGTCATCGCGTCGGCTGAGTCAGCCGCAATCGGCCTATAGGTGGCCGTCGTCATGCGGGTTTCGGCCGCTTCGTGGGCGAGGATGTCGGGCAATTCGGCGACAAGCCCGAAGTCGCGGTGACTGCCATTGATCGTCGTGCGTGCTCTGTTGCCCGCCCATCACGGCCCGCGTCGAGATGCGGGTCGCGTTCCCCACCCTGCTCAACCGCTTCCCCACGCTGCGCCTCGCCGTACCGACCGAGGAGGTCGGTCTGCGCCCGGAGACCGCGGACATCTACGGGGTGAAGAGCCTCCCGGTCACCTGGGACGCGTGACCGGGAGGCGGTGACGGGTCCGAACCGGACCGGTCGCTGAGAGGTGAGGTAGGGCGGCGGCGACCGGACACCGGAGCCGCGGACGCTGTCAGCCGGTGGGGCGCAGGTCGGCGGCGTCCGGGTCGGGGACGGGCTGGGACGCGGCCGCGGCGACCCGGGCACGCGGACCGGGGAGCCTGAGGGCGGCCAGGACGGCCGTCAGCATGACGGCGCCCAGGACGTAGACGGCGGCGCGCATTCCCTCGGCGGAGGCGACGCGCAGGGCCTGCCCGGACAGCCCTTCGATGTCGTGGTTGGCGACAGCCACAAGAACCGCCAGACCCGCGGCGGTTCCCACTTGCAGCGCGGTGGAGGCCACCCCGGAGGCCAGGCCCTGTTCGTCCGCCGAGACGCCGGTGCCGGCGGCGATCCACATGGCCTCGTAGGTGATGCCCATGCCCAGACCGATGACGACGACCCCGGCCAGGACGGTGAGGACGGATCCGTCCGCGTGCATGCCGGGGGCGAGGAACGCAGCGCCCACGGCGTTGACGACGATGCCGATGATCAGTGCGCTCCGGGTGCCGAAGCGGTGGATCAGCCTCTCGCTGAGGAAGTTTCCTGCCGTGATCGACAGGGTCGGGCCAAGGAACGCCAGCCCGGTCTCCAGGGCGCTGAAGCCAAGGACGTCCTGGAAGTACAGGGTCAGGAAGTACGGCACGGCCTGCATCGTCAGCCCGAAGACGAGAATGACCACGACCGCTCCGCTGAGCGCGCGGTTGTGGAACAGTCGCAGCGGCATCAGCGGTGTCCGACCCCGGGCCTGGACGCGCAGGAACGTGGCCAGCAGGACCGCCGCGAGAACGGCCGCGGCGATCACCTCGGCCCGTGCCCAGCCGACCTCGGAGCCGTGCGCGACCGCGAAGATCAACAGCGTGATGCCCGCGGTACCGGTCAGGGTTCCGAGCACGTCGACGCTTCCTCTGGTGACGCGGCCGTCGGGGGGCAGCAGGGCGAAGGCGGCGACGGCACCCGCGACGGCCAGCGGGACGTTGACGTAGAACACGGCCTGCCAGCCCAGGGCCTGGGTGAGCACCCCGCCGGCCAGTGCGCCCGCGGTGAGCCCGCCGGCGCCCGCCATGGCCCAGACCGTCAGTGCACGGTTGCGTTCCCTGCCCTCGGTGAAGGCGGTGTTGACCAGGGCCAGCACCGCGGGGAACAGCACCGCGCCGGCGAGGCCCTGCAAGGCGCGCGCGGCGAGCAGCACCGTCGGCGCCGTGGCCAGGCCGCCCAGCACGGAGGCCACGCCGTACAGCGCCATGCCGAGCACGAACATCCGCCGACGTCCCATCAGGTCGGACAGCCGACCGCCGAACAGCAGGAAGCCTCCGTAGAGGACGACGTACGCGGTGACCACCCATTGCAGGGTGTGCGGTGTGAAGCCGACATCGGCGGCGATGTCGGGCAGGGCGACATAGATGATGGTGAAGTCGAGGCTGATGATCAGATGCCCGAGCGCGAGCAGCGCGAGGCTCCATCCCGGCCGTCGGCTGCGGGCCGGGGACTGAGTTGTGGACATGGGTGTGCCTTTCGTCCGTGTGTGGTTCGGTGGCCTGTCATGGCTGCACCGGGACCGGCGGACATTTGTTGGCACACCCCTTGAGGGCACTGGGGTGGGCGGCGCCCGGGCTCGGTCCGTCCGGTCCGGTCATCGCCCCTCCCCTCCCTGCGTGCTCTGTGCTGTCTTCAGGACGAATATGCCGCTCGCCGCGGTCCACGGCATCGGACGCCCGGTCAGCATGATCCGGGACCTTGGACCTAGGACCACCGGAGGTCTCCGTGGCGAGAACGCGAGGCCGTTGGCCTGTCGGCCGTCGAGGAGGCTGAGTGCGGCAATCGGAGTGTCGCTTCGCGTGTACCTGGTGACACGCCCCGTAACGACAGGCATGATCGGGCGGACCTTTTGACCTCAAGTGCGGTTGAGTTCCTAGGTTCGTCAGCGACTCATCCAGACAAGATGACCAAAGGAGCTCGACTGTGACGACCTTGGTGACAGGCGCCACCGGGAACACCGGCCGGCACGTTGTGGCAGAGCTGGTCCGCCGAGGAGAGCGGGTTCGGGCCCTGACGCGAGACCCGGCGGCGAACGCGGGAAGATTTCCGGCCGAGGTGGAGCTGGTGGCCGGCACGCACAACACACCAGAGAAGTTGGACGCCGCACTCCACGGCGTCAGCCGGCTGCATATCACGGTGACCGCTGGACTCGCCGAGGTCGGGCCCGAGCTGGTCCAGCGGGCGGTCGCCGCGGGCGTTCAGCGCTTCACCGTGCTGTGGGGCGGCTGGGTGGGCCCGGTCGAGCAGGCGGTGGCGGACTCAGGCGTGGAATGGACACGTCTGGAAGCACAAGAGTTCATGTCCAACACGTTGAGCTGGGCCGAATCGATCCGAGCCGAAGGAGTGGTCCGAGAACCGTACGACTTTCCCAGCGCGCTGGTGCACGAGGCCGACATCGCGGCCGTGGCAGCCGTCGCACTGCTCGATGATGGCCATGCGGGGCAGTCCTACAACCTCACCGGACCCGAACCGCTGACCCCGAGTGAGCGGGTCGCGATCCTGTCGCGGACGCTCCGTCGCGACATCGCCTTCGAGCCGATAACGCACGAACAGGCGATCGACAGGCTGATGGCCACCGGAGTGTCCCGGGCGGACGCCGAGTATGTCGTTGGCTGGTACGCCGCGTCCAATGATTCCTCCAAGACCGTGGACGACACGGTCGCAAGGGTGACCGGCCGTCCGGCACGTACGTTCATGCAGTGGGTGGACGAGCACGCAGACCGTTTTTAGGCTGGGGATGATCTCTATCGGCTGAA
Source organism: Streptosporangium sp. NPDC001681 (assembly GCF_040298085.1). Lineage (NCBI taxonomy): Bacteria > Bacillati > Actinomycetota > Actinomycetes > Streptosporangiales > Streptosporangiaceae > Streptosporangium > Streptosporangium sp. NPDC001681. Next base: position 28,369 of record NZ_JBEOZN010000051.1, read on the forward strand.
CGCGCCCACGCTGGCCGATCTCCCTGGTTCGGGGCTATGGGTTTCCGCGTTCCCACCGCCGGGAGATCAGCTCACCGAACGCCGGGGCTGGAGCCGTCTCCGTCGTGTGCCTCCAGAACGAACGGGATCATCCGTACAGGAAATCGTATGACCGTCTCGTTCCCGGGGACGACGCCGTTGGTTGGGAGCGTGGCGGCGCCGCCCTTTCGAGCTCGCGCCGCCGCGCCGGTTGGTTAGGTGAGTTCGAACCAGATGACGGTTCCGGTGGGGTCGCGGTGGAAGCCCCAGCGGGTGGCGAGATCATTGACGAGGAGAAGTCCCCGGCCGCCGGTGGCGTCCAGGCTGGAGTTCCTGACGCAGGGGATCTGTGCGGAGCCGGGGTCCCGGACGGTGACGATGACGCCGTGCGGGGTGAAGGCCACCGTGACGACGAACTCCCGTGGCCGGTCGCCCGGTGTGGTGTCCGCGGTTCTGGCTCTTGAGGTTTCGGTGTCGGTGGGTTCGGCGTCTGCCGGTTTGGCGTCGGTTCGACCGGCTGAGTGTTCGATGGTGTTGGTGGCCAGTTCGGCGGGGGTGCCGGCCTCGATGAGGCCGATGCGCTGCCGGTAGCGGGTGGGGGAGAGGGCCCACCAGTTCGCGGCCGGGATCGCCAGGTCAGCGGTGGCCGACCTGGCGAGCTGGAGCCGAGCCGCCCCGAAGTTCCAGGCCCATCACGCGGAGCTGTTAACGACGCGCGAACGGTGACCCCCTGACGACGCCTGGGTTCTAGTGCTTGTCGCAACACACCTGATCATTAGGGGCGTGTTGATGGCGAGGCGAGGACCCAGGCGCAGGTTGGATGTCGAGTCGGAGTACTGGGCGACGGTCTGTCCGGAACCCTCGTAGCACCCCAACCACGGCCGAATAGGCGACAGTTGATTACGCGAGGTCGCCAGAGTGGCACCCCATCATGTGGCGCCGCCGATCCACCCCGCCGCTGTAGATCCGCGGCCGACGTCCGTCCCCTCGCGCAGGGCGGTCACGTCACGTGCGCTCGATCGGCAGGGCCGGGCTGGTCGGGTGTTCCGTGGCTGGGCCAGGCGACGTCGTCAACCGCCAGAAATGGCTCGTGGGCCACGGCCGCGGGGGTCACCCCGGCGAACTCCATGACGTCCCGATGCAGGTGGGACTGGTCGGCGTAGCCGCCGTCCGCCGCGACCCCGGCCGCGTCGTGCCCCGCGGCCAGGCGGTGGGCGGCATGGTCGAAGCGGACCAGCTTCGCGGCGCGCTTAGGCGGCAGGCCGATCTGCGCGTGGAATCGCGACCACAGGCGCTTGCGGCTCCATCCGAGCTCGGCCGCCAGCCGCTCCACCCGAACCAGGCCGCGGCTGACCACGATCCGGTGCCAGGCCCAGGCCACCTCCGGCTCGACCGGCGACCCCGCCTCACGCCGACGGGCGAGCAACGCCTCGATCAACGCGAAGCGATCCTGCCAGGAGGAGACCTCGCCCAGTTGCTCGCTGATCCGTGACGCCTGCCTGCCCCACAGGTCGTCCAGCGTCACCACGTAGCCGTTCAGCTCGGCCGGGGCGACGCCCAGAATCGCGCGGGCGACCACAGGGGACAGGCGCATCTGAACACACGCGATGTTCTGGCCTCGCACCCACACCGCGCCGCCGAGCCCGAGCCCGGCGACAAGACTTCCCCGGTGCTGCCGCCCGGCGACGTCCTCAACGACGGGCGGGCCGGCCCCCAAGTCCAGAACCAGCGTCACGGCCGGGTGCGGAATCATCCGGTGACCCTCCGGAGCCATGCCCTGGTCACGGAAGCCGGCCATGGTGACACCCGCCACCCGGCTGCGCCGCACTGAGGATGCGACGTCCCACATAACGGCATCGTCACGTTCGCGCACAGTGGACCGCATGCTCCCATGCTAGGAGAGCCGAGCGAGGGGAACATTTGTCCAATACACCGGCGCGCACCGGCGGCGACAGTGGGCTCATGACCATTCCTGACGGCACCACGGAGAGTTCGACCCTGGCCCTGGACGACGGCGACGTCTACGTGTGCCAGGACGGCCCCCACGATGCCCCCGCACTCGTCCTCATCCACGGGTCCGCCTCCTCGGCACGCTCGTGGGACGCGCTGGTTCCGATGCTGACCGGATCCCATCGCGTCATCCGGATCGACCTGCTCGGGCACGGCCGATCGGCCAAACCGGACGGCCATAGCTACGCGACCCCGGACCAGGCACGCCGGGTCGGACAGGCACTGGACCGGCTCGGCGTCGAGCACGCCATATTCGTCGGCCATTCCAGCGGCGGCGTGGTCGCCACCGCCCTCGCCGAGCAACGACCCGATCTGGTGACCGCGCTCGTGCTCATCAACACCGGACCCAGCCTGGACGCCTTCATCGCGGCGGGGTCCGCCGCCATCGACCCCACGCAGTGGCCGCCGACCGACGAGCAGATCCGCCAGTTCGCGAGCACCGGTTTCAGCCGCACCGGCTACCAGATCCCGCAACAGCTCCTGGACGAGGTGCGCGCCATGACCTACCACACGCTCACCATGACGATGCAGGCCACAAGCGGCTACCTGAAGCAGCAGGCGCTCCCGGAGCGGCTGGCGGTCCTCGGCAAGCCGCTGCTGGTGATCTTCGGCGAGGACGACCGGAGGTGGCGCTCCTCGTCCGCCGCCGATTACCGCGCCGTTCCCGGCGCGAGGGTCGAGCTGCTGCCCGGTCTCGGACACTCACCCATCCTGGAGGATCCGCAGCGGACCGCCACACCCCTGCTGGCCTTCGCCGAGATCCACACCGCCTCTTCGACAGAACGATGACCACCACCACCGACCTCGCTCAGACGATTGAGCAACCGGATGCCGGTTCCGCGGCGGGACAGAGCATGACACCGCTGCTGCGCCCTCATCTGCGGAGTTTCGCGGCCGTGGTGATCCTGCAGGTCATCGGCGCGCTCGCGGGTCTGGCCCCGCTGCTGGCGGTCGTCGAACTGGGCCGTACCCTGCTGTCGCCCGGCCCGATCGACCACGCTCACGTCTGGACCGTGGTGATCGCGGGTGCGGCCGGCCTGCTCGTCCGGCTGCTGTTCACCGCCGCGTCGTCGGGAATCGGGCATGTTCTCGACAGCCGGGTGCAACTGACGTTCCGCCGGCAGCTGGCCGCGTCGCTGGGACGCGTCCCGATCGGCTGGTTCTCCCGGCGCCGCACCGGCGAGCTGGCCAAGGTGGTGGGCGAGGACGTGAGCGCCGTGCACCCGTTCATCGCCCACGCCCCCGGTGAGCTCGTCGCCGCGTTCGTGGTGCCGCTGGTGTCGCTGATCTACTTGTTCACCGTCGACTGGCGGCTCACGCTGATCACGCTGATCCCGGTGGTGCTGGCGATAGCGCTGGTCCCGCTGCTGATGCTGCCCGCCAGGACGCGCGAGCAGGAGGCCTACGACGCGGCCATGGGACGGATCGCCAGTTCCGTCGTCGAGTTCGTGCAAGGCATCTCGGTGGTCAAGGCGTTCGGCGGAGGCGAGCGCGCCCACCGCACGTTCCTGACGGCCGCCGACGACTTCGTCAGCATCTTCTCCCGCTGGGTGCGCGGCATGTCCGTGATCGCCGCCGGGATGCAGCTGGCGCTGTCGCCGCCGTTCGTGCTGCTCATCGTGCTGATCGGTGGCGCGGCGCTGATCACGTCCGGTGGCCTGGCCCCGGCGGATCTGCTGCCGTTCCTGCTGCTCGGGCTGGGACTGACCGCTCCGGTGGCGGCGCTCGGCCACGGCTTCGACGATCTGCAGAGCGCCGGCCGCGCGGTCGGCCGGATCAAAGACGTGCTCGCGGTCCGGCCACTGCCCGAGCCCGCCCACCCGCGTCCGCCGCAGGGGCACCGGGTGGAACTGCGTGACGTCCGCTTCGCCTACGACGCCGACCACGAGGTGCTGCGCGGCATCGACCTGGTGCTGGAGCCGGGGACGGTCACCGCGGTCGTCGGGCCGTCGGGAAGCGGCAAGTCCACGCTGGTCCAGCTGCTGCCGCGGTTCTTCGACCCCACCCACGGCTCGGTTCTTCTTGGCGGCGTCGATCTGCGCGAGATCGGCAGCCGGGAGCTGTATCGGCAGGTGTCCTTCGTCTTCCAGGACGTCCATCTGCTGCGCGTCTCGGTCGCCGACAACATAGCGCTGGCGGTGCCGCGGGCCGGCCGCGACGACGTGGTCCGCGCCGCCCAGCTGGCCGGCATCCACGACCGCATCCTCCAGCTGCCGCGCGGATACGACACGGTGCTCGGTGAAGAGGCCAAGCTGTCCGGAGGCGAGGCGCAGCGGATCTCGATCGCCCGCGCGCTGCTGGCCGACGCGCCCGTTCTGGTGCTGGACGAGGCGACCTCCTTCGCCGACCCGCAGACCGAACAGGCGGTCCGCCGGGCCCTGGCGACGCTGAGCGGTGACCGCACGATCGTCGTCATCGCCCACCGGCTGGAGACGGTCGCCGACGCCGACACCGTCGTGGTGCTGGAGAACGGAGCGATCGTCGAACGCGGCAGGCCCGCCGACCTGCTGACACGGGGCGGAAGGTTCGCCGCGTTCTGGCGATCCCACCGATCCGCCGAGATCGAAACCCACGGTGGCGTACTGCGAGGAGACGAGCCCCGATGATCCGAATGCTGCTGCGCGTGCTCGGAGACGAGTACGCCCGGGCGATGCGCCGCACCGTGATCCTGATGACGATCACCGCGGTGGTCGAAGGCTTGTCCTACGCGCTGCTGGTCCCGGTGCTGCGGGCGCTGCTCGGCAGTACGCCCGCGGACGCCGTGCCCTGGCTGGTCGCGTTCGGGGCCGCGGTCGCCCTCTACGCCGTGCTGCGCTACATCAGCGACGTGTCCGGCATGCGGGTCGGGACCACCATGTTGCGCGGCATGTATCACCGGCTCGGCGAGCACCTGGCCCGCCTCCCCCTCGGCTGGTACAACGCCGGTCGCATCGGCGAGGTGTCCGTCCTGGCCGGCCGCGGCCTCCTGCAAGCCATGGGCGTGGCCGCGCATCTGCTGGCACCGTTCATCTCCGCCCTGGTCACGCCCCTGACCATCGTGGCCGTGATGACCGCCTTCAACTGGCGGATGGGGCTGGCCGCGTTGCTCGCCGCACCCGTCGTGGCGGCGATCCAGGCCTGGACGGTACGCGCGACGGCCGCCGCCGACGCCGAGCGTCACGAACGCGACCAGGAGGCCGGCGGGCGCGTCATCGAATTCCTCCAGGCCCAGCCGGTGCTGCGGGCCGGCGGCCGGACCGGCGAACGCTTCCAGCTGCTCGACGACTCGCTGCTGGATGTCCAGCGCGCCTCCCGCCGTACCGTGCTGGCGACGCTGCCCAGCGCCGTGGGGCTGACGCTCACCGTGCAGGCGACCTTCAGCGGGCTACTGGTCCTGGGCGCCCACCTCGCGCTCGGCGGGAACATCGGCGCGGCGGAGATCCTGGCGATCCTGGTGCTGGCCGCCCGCTGCGCCGACCCGCTGCTGTCGCTGTCGGACATCGGCGGCAAACTCCGCGGCGCGCATTCGGAGCTGGCCAGACTCGAGACGGTGCTGCGCACCGAGCCGCTGCGGGAACCTCGCGAGCCGATCCAGCCTGCGCACCACGGTCTGGAGTTCGACGCCGTCACCTTCCGGCACGGCGAGCGCACGGTGTTCGACGAGGTGTCGCTCACCGTCCCCGAGGGACAGCGGCTTGCGGTCGTCGGGCCGTCGGGAGCGGGTAAGAGCACGCTGCTGCAGCTGCTGGCGCGCTTCTACGACGTGGACGCCGGCGCGGTGCGCGTGGGAGGCGTGGACGTGCGCGCGATCAGCACCGAGGCGTTGATGGCGCGGATCGCCATCGTCTTCCAGGACGTCTACCTCTTCGACGGCACCATCGAGGAGAACGTGCGCCTGGGCTGTCCCGACGCAGGCGTTGCCGAGGTACGGGCCGCGGCGGCCGCGGCACAGCTGGACGAGGTGATCGAGCGCCTGCCCGGCGGATGGGCGACGAACGTCGGCGAGGGCGGCACGCTGCTGTCCAGTGGTGAGCGCCAGCGGGTCTCGATCGCGCGGGCGCTGCTGAAGAACGCCCCCATCGTGCTGCTCGACGAGGTGACCTCGGCGCTGGACCCGGTCAACGAGGCGGCCGTCCACGAGGGCATCGAACGCCTGATGGCCGGCCGGACGGTGGTGATGGTGGCCCATCGCATGCGCACCGTCCAACGCGCCGACCGCGTCATCTTCCTGGACGGCGGCCGGATCACGGAGGAAGGCAGCCACGACGAACTGCTCGACCACGGCGGCCGCTACGCCGACTTCTGGAACATCTCCTTGGCTCCCGCCGCGCGGGAATGAGCCGGAGCGTCGGGCGATCCGCCAGGGGCGCTCATCCATACCGCCGCCCGTCTGGTGTTCGACAACGGCACCACCCCGGCGGCTGCCCGGGAGGCCGTATCTCCCGCATCGGCGACGGCTAAACGCAGACACCGCAGACTCCGTCGCCCTCCGCAACACCCTGGCAGCCGCCGCCTCACCGCCCGGCTCGTCGAACTCCTTCACGACTGGAACCACACCCGGCCCGCCCGGCCGATCATCACCGTCTACCGGGCAGGAACCCCCGACGACCAGCTCGGCCCCGACACCCGCCTCACGATCACCTGGTGACCCCACCGGAGGAGACGCCGAGTACGCCGACCGCCGAGAGGGAACCGTCCTGGCCACGCGTGGCTTTGTTGGTTGAGGACGTGGCGGCGCTGCTTCTTCAGGCTCGCGCCGCCACGTCGGGCTGTCAGGTGAGTTCGAACCAGATGACGGTTCCGGTGGGGTCGCGGTGGAAGCCCCAGCGGGTGGCGAGTTCGTTGACGAGGAGGAGTCCTCGGCCGCCGGTGGCGTTGGGTCGGGGGGTTCTGGTGCGGGGGATCTGTGCGGAGCCGGGGTCCTGGACGGTGACGATGACGCCGTGCGGGGTGAAGGCCACCGTGACGACGAACTCCCGTGGTCGGTCGCCCGGTGTGATGTCCGCGGTTCCGGCACCGGTCGGTTCGGCATCGGTTGGTTCGGCGTCGGTTGGCCTGGCGGAGTGTTCGACGGCGTTGGTGGCCAGCTCGCTGGTGAGGAGTATGGCGTCGTCGCGGAGTGGGTGGTCGTCGCCGAGGATGTCGGCGACGAAGGTGCGTGCGGGTCTGACCTGGTCGGTGGTGGCCGAGAAGCGCTGGGAGATGACGGGGGTGTGGTTCGGTGTCGTCGACCAGCCGGGGATCCGGCCCAGGTGCGGTGACCACATCGTGGCGGCCGGTCCGGTGGTGTCGCCGGTTGTGGTCCGGAAGCGGTCAGCGAGCACGCCGACGAGGACGGACAGCAGTCGTACGGTCATCCTGATCACCTCCCTTGCCGGTGGTCTCGTTGTCCCCGTCGGGGTTTTCGGGGTGCGGCACCGCGGCGGTTGTCCGGTGGTCGGTTTGAGGGTGAAAGTCCTCGATGTGCTGCATCCGGGCGGCCAGTTCGGCGGGGGTGTCGGCCTCGATCAGGCCGATGCGCTGCCGGTAGCGGGCGGGGGAGAGAGCCCACCAGTGTCCGGTGGCGTGGCCGTACCAGGGACGCCAGTCGGGGAAGCGGAGCGTCAGCGTGCGCAGTGCCTGAAGGTCTTCGCCGGGTTCGTGCCGGAGGTTCTCCGTCTCGACGAGAGGTGTGCTCATGCCGTCACCCCCTTCCGGTACGCCTCGCGCCTGCCGGGCCGCAGGCCTGGCGGCGATTCGCGCCCGTACGGTGGTGCGGCCGGTCGCGAGTGGCGTCCTCGGCTGATGGGAGAACGGTTCGTCGGACGCGGGGGCACGGTGGTCGGTACGGGAGGCGCGGGTAGCCGACCGCAGAGCCCGAGACGGCGCCGGGCCGTCATGCGGGTACGGACCTGGGCCGGGGTGGGCTGTTCCCACAGGTGACCGGGCCGGTGCGGCAGGCTGGCGGCGTCGTGCGCGTACGGGGGATGGCCGCACCAGCGGCACCCGAGGGGAGTCGGCGGCTGCTCGGCATGCCAGCGGACCCGGATGATCTTCGGGGTTCTACTACTGTTGAACACAGGTCGCACCTCCGATGTGCGGGCGAGGTTCTGCCAGGCGACGCCATTCGCCTGGCAGAACCGTTTTTTGGCCTCCTGGCCTAGTGGTAGCGCTGTTGGACTACCTGAGCTCATAACGACCCACATGCGGGCATTTAGCTCTGAAAGCTTCCCGAGAGTCCAAAAGGCACATTAGGCAAGAGTTACACCCCATCACTCTGGGTGATGGATACTCTCACATGGTGATGGCTGGCAGCAGAATTTTCAAGGCCAATATTTCATCGCCGATATTGTCTGGTTTCAGCGGTTAAATTGTGTGATTCGCTCATTTGACGTGCGAAAAGAGGGCCAATGGTCGGCAGTCCAACTGTCAAACGACGGCGTCTGAGTGCTGAGCTCATCCGGCTACGTGAGCAAGCTGGTCTCACGCACGATGAAGTCGCCAAGCGCTTGGAATGGTCACGAGGCCGCCTCACCCACATGGAGCAGAACAAGTGGGTTCTGCCCGATATCGGTAACGTTCGTCTCCTGCTGGACCTCTACAACGTCATCGATCCCGCTGTGCGCGAAGCGATACTCGACCTTGCTCGGCAGTCCCGCGAAAAAGGCTGGTGGGCCAAGTACAAGGATGTGTTCGGTGGCAGCCTTCCCGGCTTCGAAGCGGAAGCGACCCAGATCCGCACTGTCGAACTCGTGACCATCCCAGGCCTGCTGCAAACAGCCGCCTACGCCACAGCAGTCTTCCAAGCTGGACAGGTTCTTGATCAGGCTGCTGTGCGGCGGCACGTTGAGGCGCGCTTGGCTCGGCAGGCGATCCTCACTCGCGACAACTCACCCCAACTCTGGGCCGTCGTCGACGAGGCAGCACTGAGGAAGATGGTTGGCGGCCCGGCCGTCATGACTGAACAGCTCGCACACCTCGTCAACATGGCGAGACAACCCAACATCACCGTGCAGGTGCTGCCCGACTCGATCGGTGCACATGCGGCGATGGGTAGCGGATTCGTCGTCCTGGACTTTATGGGCGATCTGGATCCATCACTTGTCTATCTGGAGACACCAACAGACAATCTCTTTTTGGAGCGCCCAGAGGAGGTTCAGGCGTATGCGCTCATGTTTAATCGCGTGGTAGCGGCCGCTCTGACCGTCGAGCAGTCCGTACACTATGTGACTGCCCTGGTTGATCAACTAAAGCAGGAGGAGAGGTAACAACCGTGGACCGAATCACCCCTGTACTCACCTGGCGCAAGAGCAGCAAGAGTGCTCAGCAGGACAACTGCGTAGAGACGGCAGAGCTCCCAGACGGCGGCCGTGCCGTACGGGACAGCAAGGACCCGAACGGGCCGGTGCTGCGCTTCGCCGGCGCCGAATGGCAGACCTTCATCGGCGGCATCAAGAACGGATCCTTCGAGGTCTGATCGGCTGTCCGGCAGCTCAGCTAAACCTCCTGCGAAAGCGCACTCTACTGCAGGGTGTGTTTGAAATTCGGTAGAGGTCGATTTCGCAGGAGATATTTCGTCCCAAAGGTGGGCTACCGTGAGGTCATGCTCTTCATGGCAAAATGTCGAAGTTGCTGGAAGCATGTTCGAGGTTGCGATGAGAGGCTTCGGTGCTGCCCTAATTCAAGGCACCTTAACCCAGCAAGCGCGATGATATCGTACGTACTCGATTCCAATTTTATGTTCAGGATGCGTACGCAAGGAACGGAAGACGTTGCCTTTGAGGGCGTTGACAATTTCGAGATTGTCGGTCAGATAGAAGGCGCCGTTGTCGAATCTAATGTGATCGTTGGGGCATAGGCATAGGACGTTTTCAATTACATCAGGGCCATTATGGGGAACGCCAATGGGGCGTATATGGGCAGCTTGGCTGCTTGGGCCGCTGGGAAGTTCCACCGTTTTGCCGCAGATCTGACAGAGGTTGGCATGCAGATCTTTGACCTTCCTTACGACTTCTGCGCGGCGGTTGGCCTTGTTAATAGTCGTCTTGGTTCGACGTATGGGCTCCAGTGGCAATTGCGAAACATTCGGAGCATCTTCAATGACGAGGTCATCGGGGTAATCCGGATCGGAAACGTCGTATTGGCTACCGATCTTGACCATGAGAAACTGGCAGACGCGGAACCCGTCAGCGCGAGTCTTGAACCAGTGCCGTACGACCCGGTATAGCCCGTCATACTGATAACCCGTGTTGGGGGCGTACGGTGACTTCTCTTTGGATCCGCGAATCACTCGAACAGGCAGGCTATCGAGCTGACTTTTGACGAGGGCGGCGTTGCCAGAGTCCTCAAGATCTTGGTGGGCGATTTGCTTCTTGGTGTTGGCGTCCTGCCCTCCGTGTCCGGTATAGATGATCACCAGGCCCCGGTCATCGTCATCGGGATATCCGCCGTTAAGGACGATCGCGTCGGCGCCCTCGTCAGCTTTGCCGGATATTCCAGCTACGTTATGTGCATGTAAGCCTACTTCGCGTAGTTCTGCACGCTTCCCGGTAGGGGGCTTCCAGCCCTCTGGATATCCGGGGATTTCGCCGAAGGTCCTGCTGTACTTGCCCATGTCCGAATCTTGCCAGTAAATCCAGACAGTCTGGACAAGTCGCACAGTTCATCTGCGCAATTCGAGGGAACGCCGATGCCACTGACTACGCTGACGTCGCCCTTCATCTGGTGTCTGCCAGCTGTACGAGTCTTCGGTGGGTAGTGAGCTGGGGTGTCAGCGCCGGCGGATCCGCCGTTCTGTACGCCCTGGCGACAACAGACGTGTTTGCGGTAAGGGCTGCCAGGGCGGCCGTGGTTGGCCTCAAGGAGTGAGGGTCGTTCGCAGGTCCCAGAGCCATCACGCTGAACTGCTTGACAGTGATTACTCGATGGGGCACACGAATCCGAATCTGGGATTCAGCGTCCGCTACTTCTAGTTCATGGAGACGAAGATCGCGTAACTCTGACAGGACAGGTTCTCGCTCAGCACCTTTAACAGAGTCATTGTCGTCATTCCCGGCGCAGCTCATATCTTGTTAAAGCCATCTGACTACAGGATGTTCTCCTTGTGAGAGCCACAGATCATCCGAGAGGTCTCTCACCTGAATCAAAAGTTCGAACAAGGTATCCAACACTCCCTGTGCTGTGATCAGCGCTAGGACGAGGATGTCCGAATACCAACACCAAATGCCGAGGACACTGCTTAGATTGCTGACCTATGAGCGATATCGCGCCTGGGGCCTACGAACAGATCGTCACGCATGCTCTGGACAGGCGTCTACGCGCGCTTCCTGACGAGCTGGTGGAGGTGACCTCCGTTGAGCAGGCGGTGGCGGAGGACTACCTCGTACGGCACGTTGCCGCTCTGACACGCCACGCCCTACGCGCTGCCAAATCCCCTGAGCAGCAGATTGACCGGGCGAACCACATCGCTGAGGCGATCATCAAGGAGTTTCTCGACAGCGAGGACGCGGAGGAACGGGTCGTTCAGCCTGGGCAGTTGCTTACAGAGGTGCGGCAGCCATCAGGAGTGCCTGGGCGGCCGGAGCCGTTGGTTCGGCCTGAGACGCCGCTGTCTGCCAGCGCTCTCCTCGTGAACGGGCGAGGTCAGCCGAGCATCGGCACCGAGGTTATGCGGGAGTTCGCGACCGCCGACCGGGTGGATCTGATCTGCGCCTTCATCAAGTGGTACGGCCTGCGTCTCATCGAAGGAGCGATCAAGGAGTTCATCGCCAGAGGGGGTGAACTCAGAGTGATCACCACGACGTACATCGGGGCTACGGACAGGGCCGCCCTGGATCGTCTGGTGGCCCTCGGTGCCACGGTCAAGATCTCCTACGAGACGCTCAGCACCAGGCTTCACGCGAAAGCGTGGATGTTCCACCGAAACACCGGCTTCTCGACCGCGTACGTCGGCTCGTCCAACCTGTCCAAGGCAGCGCAACTGGACGGCCTGGAGTGGAACGTACGGCTTACCCAGGTTGAGCAGGCCCATCTGCTGTCAACGTTCACCGCCACCTTCGAGCAGTACTGGGCTGATCCAGCGTTCGAAGATTATGACCCGGCTCGTGACGGGTCCCGGCTGACCGAGGCGCTCAAGCGTGAGGGTGGGACGACCCCGGTTGATCTACCTCTGGAGATCGCCGCGCTGGATGTGCTTCCTCGCTGGTATCAGGCCGAGGCCCTGGAAGAGTTGGAAGCCGAACGTGAGGTGCATGGCCGTACGCACAACTTGGTTGTCATGGCGACTGGTACGGGTAAGACCGTGGTCGCCGCACTCGACTATCGACGACTGGCCACTGCGGGCAAGGTCGACAGTGTGCTGTTCGTGGCGCACCGAGACAGCATTCTGACTCAGAGCCAGGCCACCTTTCGGCAGACGCTCCGCGACGGAGAGTTCGGAGAGAAGTGCGTCGCGGGGAACCGGCCGAAGAAGTGGCGACATGTCTTCGCCTCGGTTCAGTCGCTAGCCAAAATCAACCTTGACGAACTCGACCCGGCCCGGTTCGACATGGTGATCGTGGATGAGTTTCACCATGCGGAGGCTCCCACGTACCGGCGACTGCTGGAGCATCTCCAGCCGCGCTATCTCCTCGGCCTGACTGCTACCCCTGAGAGAACCGACGGCATCAACGTTGGAGCGTTCTTTGACGGACGGATCGCCTACGAGCTACGCCTCTGGCAGGCACTTGAACAGCAGCTTCTTGCCCCGTTCCACTACTTCGGCATCCATGATGAAGTGTCGCTGGCCGACGTAGCCTGGCGCCGCGGACACTACGACGAGAAGGCTCTCAACGACCTCTACACCGGGAACCATGCCCGGGTCCGCCTCATTCTGCAGGCCGTACGGAACAAGATTGCTCATCCCGGTGAGATGCGTGCCCTGGGGTTCTGCGTAAGCGTTCAACATGCCAGATTCATGGCTGACCAGTTCACCAAGCACGGCATCCCTTCCTTGGCGGTGACAGGCGACATGCCACACGATGAGCGCCGTCTCGCCCTGCAGCGCTTGAAGAAGCGTGAGATCAACGCGCTGTTCACCGTGGACCTGTTCAATGAAGGTGTGGATATCCCGGAGGTGGATACCATCCTCTTCCTGCGCCCCACGGAGAGTGCCACAGTCTTTCTGCAGCAGCTCGGCCGCGGTTTGCGCCGTGCCCCGGACAAGACGTGTCTTACCGCGCTGGACTTTGTTGGGCATCAGCGGGCCGAATTCCGCTTTGACCTGCGGCTTTCTGCACTCACTGGAGTGCCTCGGCGCAAGCTTCCCGGAGCATTGCTTAACCCCACGCTCCCCGCTGGATGTCACCTCCAGCTCGACGACGTAGTGACCGAGATGGTCCTTGATAACGTACGCCGCGCTCTTCGTCTCTCCTGGAACGACCTGATTGCTGAGCTTCGCTCGATGCCTGAGATTTCCCTAGCCAAGTTCTTGGCCGAGACGGGTCACGAGCTCGAAGACCTCTATCGTTCCGGCCGGGGCGGTTGGGCTGGGCTGCGCCGTCGAGCTGAGAATCGTTCCATCGCTGATGAGGAAGTCGACCGCAAGCTTGGCCGGGCGATCGGCCGTCTTCTCCATGTGGATGATCCTCTGCGGCTGGTTCAGCTTCGTGGAGATGCCGTTGACGACCCACGCCTGCGTGCGATGCTGCATGTTGCTCTAGTGGGTGGAAATGTGTCCTTCGATGGAGGGGACGCCGTCCTGGAACTACTGGCTGATCACCCTCAGCGCGCCGAGGAGCTACGGGCTATAGCGCCAATCCTGGAAGAGCGCATGCACCGGGTCACTCGGGAGATCGCCGGCCTACCGCTGCGCCTGCATGCTCGATACTCCAAGAACGAAGCGCTGGCAGCTTTTGGCGTTGATCGCCCGGGCAACGTTCGCGAGGGCGTCAAGTGGATCCCCGAGGCGAAAGCCGATGCCTTCTTCGTGACCCTGCGCAAGACCGATGGCTTCTCCCCAACCACCATGTACAACGACCGAGCGATCAGCCCGACGCTCTTCCACTGGGAGTCGCAGAGCACCACCCGCGCATCATCACCAACCGGCCAGCGCTACATCAACGGCGGCTCGACCGTGCACCTCTTCCTTCGCGAGTCCAAAGACGAAGACGGCTCCCTCGGCGCCCCACCGTTCTTCTACGCAGGCCCGATGACATACGTGTCATCCAAGGGCGACCGACCAATGCAGATCATCTGGCAGCTGGCCTACCCACTCCCCGCAGACATTTTCCACCAGGCTAGTCTTTCCGCTCCCTGAGTGGCAGCGACTAAGCGGCCTGCTTGGCTGGAAGGCCAGATTTTGTAAGGTGCTACGGTGTGACTGTTTGCGCATGTTTGGACTTGTATTGAGCGCAGTAGATGACTTCGTACTCGCTGGGTGAGCTTCCCCTCTTAGCTCGGATGCCAGCGGTATGACGTCAGATTCCCGGGCCTGGTTTACGCCGACCGCCAAAGGTGCCCGAAGGAATCTGGTTTGCCCTACGTATCAAACTTTTCAACTTTACCGTGGGCGACCCTAGACCAGCTCGCGATCTTAAGTGCATGTAATACTAGCTCGAACTCCTGACCGGATTTACCCCCGGGGTCGGCCTTGTCCTGTCTGACTGACCGTAGTAAATTCAGCTCTCAGAATCAGTAACAGATAAAAGCTTTGTGTAAGTCTCAAAAGGAAGTATCTACACCAGCCAGAGTTGACCAAATTGACTTACAGTCAGCCCCAGAAAGGATACTGTTCGGGCCTAGCGCTGCATCCCAGTCGGCAACTTCACGCTCCGCTACCCAGCCCCTAAGCTGTTCGTAAGTTGCAGAGAATTTAGCATCACGAATCGTGAGAGTTAAACCCTGAGCTGCAGCACGCGGAACACCAACCATTCGCAGTGCAGCCGCTTCGCGAGTCGGAACACCATAGAATATTAGGGACGGAATGTGAGCTACTTCGCCAGCACCAGAATTGTTGCCTAAAGCCAAACGCTGCATAGCTCCAATTCCCCATGGGATCTGACTGATCAGACGCGAATATAGATAGTGCCCAGCTTCTCGTCTGCGTTTGGCGACATCGGAAACATTATCGAACCACTTATCCGCTATATCTATGACAGTTGCGCCAGACACCCAGTCGTGAATTATGCCTGCTACCCTACGAGGGTCGAATGGTCCAGTTTCGCTATGTCCTAAGGTCAGCTCGGGAACATCAGCCAGCACTGAGACTAGCGACGTAAGAGCGGTCAAATCTGATTTGAACAGGTTTCCTGCCTGCCAAAACTCAGGCTGTTGAAATTCCGGGAACTCTGACCGCTGTCTTGCGTATAGATAATCTACCGAATACAAGCTAAATCCAGTGCCATCGGCTAATGACAGATACCCGGGCTGTCTACCTTGTAACTGCTCAACAAAACGCCGAGTGAGTCTAACTAGTCTTTCCGCGGCGGGAACGTTCTCTTCCCGTGCCTGGTGGTAAACAAGACTCGAGCGAAGAACATCTTCTAGCTCAGCGGTCGAGAAGTCTGTGCCTGCAACTCTGACGGCATGCGTGAGGTACTGTAGAAATACGGCAAGCTCTCGATTATTACGGACAAATCCGAGATTAAGCTCCGATGTTACTGCTGATAAGTCTCCGAGCGCCTTTAGTAGAACACTTGCTAGCTCGGCTGCTTCACCACGTAAGAAGTTTCGTGCATCCTCAACTTCCTTTTTATTTGATGTAGGGAACAACACGAGGCCTAGACGGTCCCTGAGGGCACGGCCGGCACGGCCAGCAATATTCCAGAATTCAGAGTAGGACATCTGAACCCAGCCAGCTGATCTTCCCTGATACTTCGAAAGTGTCTCCACGATGACACTGCCAATAGGAAAGTTAACTCCTTGAGCGAGAGTGCTCGTGCCACAAATTACCCGGACGTCTTCCCTATCAATGAGTAGTTCAATTAGATAACGCAGATCATGAGACAAGCCGGCATGATGATAGGCAACGCCTTTTCTAATAAGGTGTGGCAGCTCATGCTGAGGCCCAAGCTCGCTTTGGATATACCTCACTACCGACTTTGCAAAATCAGATAGCGGCAGTTCTTCCATGTGCTCTGCTATTTCTGCAGCCCGCGTCTCGGAAGGTGCACGGCCTCGCACAAGAACTAAGACACCTCCACGCCGAGCGAGACGTATAGCAGTAGAGACAGAGACTGCTCCTTTAGATCGGTTTTTATCAAATCCGACAGGCCCCAGATAAAGCTTAATCTCTTCTTGAAGGTCTACGTTGGTCGCGCTAGGAAGAGTATTTAACACAAGCCTATATGGTTTGCCTCTTGGCTTCTCCCAAAGACTTGCAGCAGCAATTCTTTCGCTTGGCCGCCAGGAAACTCGGATAGTTCCTTCAGCGTCATCGCCAAGCCAGGATGCGAGAGCATCACCATTGGGCACAAATGGAGTAAGTAGGAGAAATCTTGTGTCAGCCCGCTCCCGTTTCAAGGTACCTAGGAGCAACTCAAGGCGAGCACCTCGGGGACCATCAGCGATATTGTGAGCTTCATCCACAACGACTAGAGAGAGCGTATTTGCTACTGGATGGCCGGATCGAATTAGTAAGTCCAGCTTCTCTGGAGTGACGACGAGTACATCTACCTTTCTCCTCAGGAGGAGATCTTCCGTCGGATCGAGTTCAAAAACTGGTACAGCTGCCTCAACGGTGTACCCCAATGGAGCCACATCAGATCGCAGTCTAACAACGACTTGGTTGATCAGAGCTCGCGTAGGAACCACATAAGCAACTCTGCTACCCGGATTTAATGCTAATGCTTGAATGATCGAAAACTCGGCTATCAGTGTTTTTCCTGCCGATGTCGGCATTTCAACAACTATGGCTCTTTTAGCTGGGTCGAGAAGGCTAGAACCGAGAGCGGCCCGCTGACTTGGCCATAACTCAAGAAGAGGTGATTGACGTGCTTGGTCAGTTAACAGATTAACGAAATCGCGAATACGTGTTCCCAGCCGCCTTGTGCTAAACCATACGCTGCTTCTAACTAGCTGTTTAGCACCTGCAGACAGAAGGTCAGTGAAATGTAGAAGTTCAGGATCAGGTTGTAGCTCCAGAATCTCTACAATGTTAGAAGCGTGACGATCGATTCGGATAATTGCATCCGCTGGCTCTCCGTTAATGGTGTATCGAGCCGCAATGTCGACTATTTTGGCTAAGTTAAAACGAGTTACTAAAGATCCAGCGATTCGTCGATCATCTCGGATCTTGTGAAGCATAGACTCTTGATGCTCTCGCTGTAATCGGCGTAAAGCTTCAATCTCCGCAACGGCCGTATTAACATCCGTCCATCCACCTTCCTTCCGGCATAGTAGTATAAAACTGCGTGCAATGCGCAGCAGCAATTCATCCAACCAATTAGAAGTCCGGCTAGTCGAATCTATACGGTAGTCTTCTTGGTGGTCCTTGAGGAGCATCCTCAGCTCAGATCGACGACCAGCAAGTAGCGCATCTACTGAGAGATAGAAATAATGAAGAACTGCACTTTGTTGACTCGTCAAGTACGATTCTTCGGATCTTCTGCATAGAAAAGCCTCGTCGAAAAGCTCCGCTCCATCGCCATCATCGGCGTCGAGGGCGAGTCGCTCAATAGCAACCGCGAGCGATGAAGGGTCTTCCTCCCGTGGAGCTGCTATTTGAGGCTCATCGAGTAGCTCCTGTAAGGCTTCGGTGAAATAGTGGGTACGAGACGCCTCGATAGCTGTGTCTAACTCTAAATCGGAAAGAAGCTCTCTTATTTCCTCGACGTTCATCCCACCTCCCGTGCCTTAGTATAAGCCCGTTCGGCAAACTCTTCGATAGAAATCGAAATCTTGGCAAGGAAGAAGCGGATAACTGCCGGCGTAAATTCTGTAGGTTTGCTCTTAAATGTACCAAAGTCGGATTCTTGACCTGTTTCGCTCGTACGCATTAGAACAGGAAGGATAACCACAGGGAGTTTTTTTCGTGTCCACAACAGCATGGCGCGGGCAACCATAGGCTTATTCCCGTCCTTCGCATGCTTATGTGCCCAGTTCAACTCTTGAAGAATGCGTGCATGATCGGAGATTGTCCTCTTGAGTTGATTCCTCATGGAATCATCCGCCTTGTCCACAACTGCAGGTGGGGATGAGTTTGAGCTGGATGCCTTCACTTCACCACACACCAATCGCAATTGCTTGGGAGAAGACTCTTCTAAAGCTAAGAGGTCCATGCCCCTCGTAGGCTGCCCGGGGATCTCCTTGTTACGCACACGGTTAGCGACCACCAAGCCACCATGGAGCCGCTCTGCCACTAGGTGAGCTAACACCTCGGCAGCCTCATTACGGGCCATATCTAAATGCGGTTTAGTTTGATTCTGCCCTGGTAGAGGGACTGCGGCTTCAGTGACTTCGCTCACAAGAGCTTCTATGTCCTGTAGATCAACCACATCATCAAGGCCCGCGAGTGCGCTAGTCAGCGTAATGCGCAGCGTATCTGATTCAACATAAAGATCACGAATCGTCTCTGCGAAAAGGTCTAACACAGCATCTGCATCGACATCGAAAATCGCGAAGTGGTGCTCTCCCTCCCATGCTTCGTAAGCAAGGGTAAATCCGGGTAGAGTCACCGCGCCTCCTTGAATCCACGCAATGCGGACCTTGAAGATCATACGATGCGGCATTCTGCACGGTAAATCCTTTCAGCACTTTTCGTCAGTGATTACCAAGTCTCGGCAGTCCGAAACTCGGGTTCGACTTCAGAGACATTAGCTTACCGCTTTGTCTGTGTCGTCCTTGTATGTCCGAATTAAGTCCGCCTCGCGTAGCTCCAGAGGGGGGTGATCGATCTCCTTTGCCTGAACGCCAGTTCTCGTTGTTTTAGGACATCGCATTTTGTCTGATCCGAAAAGGGGTATTTGGTTACCTGTCCAGCAATGCTCGATGATAGGGAGAATCGGACAGAGAGACACGGACTGTCGCACCTCATGCTTTGGACGTCACCTGCGGCCAGAGAGTGTTTGATCCTGCGGGTTCCGTCTGGTTCGGATTCAGGTGCCTTGCCAAGTAGGGGTTGGTTCGCTGGTGAGGCAGCGGGACATGAGGTCGATCATGGCTTCAGAGCGGGTAAGTAGTGCCTCGTAGTCGCGGGCCATGCGGCGGTGGAACATCAGCCAGCCGTAGGTCTGCTCTACGGCCCAATGTGAGGAAGAACGGTGAATCTCTTGGGGGGCGTGACGGACCACCTCGGCTTCGGTATCGAGTGTGACGCTGTGTGCGATGACGGTGTTTCTTTAGATGCTGTCGACTTCCCCACGCCAACTATGTCTGACCCTGTCACGTCTCGTGCTCCCTCCCACCGACCAGGCCCGCGAAGCCCTGGGCGCACGCCTGCGGGAGCTACGCCGTGACGCGGAGCTGTCTGGCCGTGATCTGGCGGAGCGGGCCGGTTGGCGCCCCCCGAAGGTCTCCAAACTGGAGTTGGGCCGGCAGAACGCCACCGAGGCGGACATCCGCACCTGGTGTCGTGTCTGCGGCGCCGAGGGCCAGATTCCCGAACTGATCGCCACCGTCCGTACGATCGACGCCCAGTACGTCGAGTGGAAACGCCAGATGCGCGGTGGCCAGCGGCGTGTCCAGAACGCGATCAGGAACGAGGACCTGAACACGCGGCTGTTCCGGATCTTCGAGCCGTTCCACATCCCCGGCTTCCTGCAGACTCGCGACTACGCCCGGGTCATCATGGCCAGGTCCGCGGCCTTCTACGAACTCGCCCACGACGACCTGGAGGCAGCGGTCGGCGCCAGACTCGGTCGGCAGGCGATCCTGCGGATGGGGGATCGGCGTTTCCACATCATCATGGCGGAGCAGGCCCTCGACACGTGGGTGGGTGGTCCGGAGGTGATGCGCGGTCAGCTTGCGCACATCCGCGCCGAGATGGAGGCGCTTCCGCTGCGCCTGCACGTCGGCGTCATTCCCCGGCACGCCGACATCGAGCTCGGCCCGCACGCCGGATACTGGATCTTCGACTCGCGGATCGTCATGACGGAGACCGTCACGGCCGGGCTGAACGTGACCCAGCCTCGGGAGATCGCGCTGTACGAGCGGCACTTCGGCGGTTTGGACCGTCTCGCCGTGTATGGGGAGCGCGCGCACGAGCTGATCGGTCGTGCCCTGCACGAGATTGAAGAAATCTGAAGACATTCCGTTGAGCCGTACGGCCCGCCGTCCCTAGCGTCGAAGCAGGTCCGCTATCCGCAGGGAGGCTGCAATGGCTGCTGCCACAACGGTCCGGCTCGCCGCCGATGAGTTGGCGAATCCCCGCATTGTCCGGGGCGGCGAGGACCTTCGCTCCGGTCGCACCAGCCATTGAAACCGCATCCAGCACGGACGCGACCCCTCATGTCCGCAGTAAGCCAGAACAGGAGGTGGGCGTGACAGAACGCCCGGCGACACCCGCCACCATCCGCGAGGACGCCATCACGGAGGAGAATGCCCGCGCACTCCGAGAGGCCATGGTGGCCGAGCTTCGCCAGTGCGACGCCATCACCTCCGAAAGCGTGGCGGCGGCCATGTCCACGGTGCCCCGGCACAAGTTCGCCCTCGACGAGCCGTTGGACGCCGCCTACAGCGCAGACAGGGCGTTGGTGATCAAGCGTGACGAGGACGGCACCGCGATCAGCTCGCTGTCGGCCGCGCATATCCAGGCGGTGATGTTGGAGCAGGCAGGCGTCGAGCCTGGCATGCGCGTCCTGGAAGTCGGCTCTGGCGGCTACAACGCCGCTCTGCTCGCAGAACTCGTCGGTGAGGAGGGGAAGGTGACCTCCGTCGACATCGACCCTGAGATCGTCTGTCGTGCTCGCGACTGCCTCAACGCCGCCGGGTACGCACAGGTCGAAGTCGTGACGGCCGACGCCGAGAACGGTGTGCCCAAGGGTGCTCCCTACGACCGGATCCTGGTCACCGCCGGCTCATGGGACCTTCCGCCCGCGTGGATCGACCAGCTCGCCAAGAACGGCAGGATCGTCGTCCCGCTCCGGCTCCGCGGGCTTACCCGGTCGATCGCGTTCGACCGGGTAGATGACGGGCTGGTCAGCGACAGCTACCGGCTGGCCGGGTTCGTTCCCATGCAGGGAGAGGGTGCCTTCAACGAGTGCCTGGTCCGACTGGAAGACGGCGTGGCGCTGCGCATCGACGACACCTCGCAGCGGTTCGACGTCGGCGCGCTGCGGGAGGCGCTGCACGCGCCGAAGGTGGAACGGTGGTCCGGCGCGGCCTTCGACTTGCCAGACGAGCTGGAACTGTTCCTCATGAGCAGCATCCCGCACCCGGCCATGCTGCACGTCGGCAGCGAGCACATAGACAGCGGCCGGTTCAACCCGGCGGCGGGCCGTGGGGTTCCCACGCTCATCCACGGTGGCAGCTTCGCCTATCGCATCAAGCGGGACAACCCGCAGACCGGTGGCTTCGAGTCCGGAGTCATCGCCCACGGCCCGCAGGCGGAGGAGGCCGCCGAGCAGTACGTCGAGCTGCTGCGCCGCTGGGCCGACCACCATCGCCGTCGTGGCGCAGCCCGTATCACCTACCTCCCCGCCACGGCCGGCGCTCTCGCACCCGCCCGGGGGGTCGTACTCAAAAGGCATGGAGCCGTCACGATCTCGTGGGCCTGAACCGGAAGGCGCTCCCCTCAGCGAACGCACCACCTATCGAGAAAGAGGTTCCTGTGTCTGTCCACATCGACCACGTCCTACCTGGTAGGAACTCGTCCTCGCCGGGTACCGCGAAGGAGTTCGCGGACTGGGAGTTCGACGTCGCCCTCGTCGAGTCGGGGCCTGAGGCGAACCGGCTCATCCAGATGACCGATGACGGGTGCGGCCAGACGTGCCAGTCCGCATGCTCCTCCACCTGCAAGTAGAGGTGCTCGGCGCGTCCTGACTGATTGTCCAGGGTGTTCGACCGGGTGAGCTGCCCGGCCGAACACCCTTCGGCACGGAGGGGAGCAGGTGTACCGATATCTCGACGCTTTGGTAGTGCGAGCGGCGGTCTGCCCAGCCGCTGTTCCCGTGAAATCGTGGCCGGACCTGATCGGAGATTCAGGTGGGATCACGACCTGGCGGCCGTGGCTGGAGCAGACGCTCACGCTCCCCGGCTTCGCCGACGCACTGGAGCAGGCCAGCCCGGTCCTGACCAGACGTGTGCGCGAGATCTGCGCTGGGCGGGATGATCTGCCCGAGCTCAAGCAGCGGCGGGTGGTGCTGTCGCTGCTGCGCTATCGGTTGCGGGCTTCAGGCCGGGCGACTCCGTTTGGCCTGTTCGCAGGGGTCGCTGCGGCGCGAGTCGCCGATACGGCGAAGGTCCACATCGGTGACCGGCACCAACCCCTGGCCAGAGCGGAAGCGGGATGGCTGACCTCACTCATCCGCGAGCTGGAAGCCGACGCGCAACTACGCCCGCACCTGCGGGTGCGGGCGAACAACATGATCATCGAGCGGGACGGCCTCCTGGTGCTGGAACACTGCCCCGCCGAGGCGGCGACGAGTGCACCGGTCACTGTCTCCGTGCGCGCTACGGCGCCGATACGAGCAGCGCTGAGGCTGGCGCGCGAGCCGATCCGGTGGGCGGACCTGGCCGACAAACTCGTGACCGACATTCCCGGCGGCTCAGCCGAGGCCGCAGACCGGTTGTTGACGCGTATGGTGGCGCAGCAGCTTCTTCTCACTAGCCTGCGACCTGCGATGACGGAAAGCGACCCGCTCGCCCACCTGATCAAGCAACTGCGTGCCGCCCCGGGGAACGGAGCCTCGAAGGTGGCCGACACGCGGCCCGACGTCGCGGTGGACCTCCGCGTGGACTGGGATATGCGCATCCCGCATGCGGTCGCCGCCGAGGCAGCCACCGCCGCGTCCGTGCTCGTCCGGCTGGCCCGACTCCCTTACCTGAGTTCGGGATGGGTGAATTGGCATGGCCGTTTCCTGGAGCGGTACGGGCCGCGCGCCTTGGTGCCGGTCCTGGACGTCGTCGACGCCGACACAGGGCTCGGCTACCCAGCTGGTTACCTGGGCTCTACGGCGGCAGTGGCCACCGGCGCGCTCACCGACCGGGATCGGCGGCTGCTCGCGCTCGCCCAGTGGGCGGCGCTGCGCGGCCAGCGTGAGATCGTGCTCGATGACGCCACCCTCACAGACCTTGCCCTCGGAGAGGGCACAGCGGCCACCCAGCCAACCACCGAGTTGACCGTGCACATCGCCGCCGCCACCCAGCAGGCGCTGACCCGCGGGGACTTCACGCTCACCGTCCTCGGTGTCTCCCGCGCGGCGGGCACCAGCGTCGGCCGGTTTCTGCCCCTGCTCGACGCCAACGACCGGGAGCGGACGCGCAGCGTCTACGCGAGCCTGCCCACTGTCGTCCGGGGAGCGCTGCCTGTGCAGGTCTCCGCTCCGCCGCTGCACATCAGCACGCAGAACGTCGCCCGTGCCCCGCGTGTGCTCGGGCATGTCCTGCCGCTGGGCGAGTTCCACCACGGCGGAGGCGACGTGATCGCGCTGGAGGACCTGGCTGTCACCGCCGACCGGAACCACCTCTACCTGGCTTCCCTTTCCCGGCGCCAGGTGGTGGCGCCGATGCTGTTCAACGCGGTGGGTCTCGGCCACCACACCCACCCCCTGGTGCGGTTCCTGATCGAAGTCGGCACCGCGCTGACCACCCCCTGCACCGAGTTCAACTGGGGCGCCGCGGCGGCCCTGCCGTTCCTCCCGGCACTGCGCTACGAAAGGACGATCCTGGCCCCGGCACGCTGGCGGCTGACGGCCGACGACCTGCCCGGCCCCGCCGCCACGTGGCAGGCGTGGCAGGACGCACTGGCCGTGTGGCGGCAACAGATGGGCATCCCCGCGCGGGTCGGCCTGACCGAAGGCGACCGGGTCCTGCACCTTGACCTGGACGTTCCCGCCCATCGGGTGCTGCTCCGTGCCCACCTGGACCGCACCGCCACCGCTGTCCTGGTGACCTCGCCTGCGCCGGATGCCGAAGGGTGGGCGGGTGGGCAGGTGGCCGAGGTCGTCATCCCCCTCGCCGTCACCAGCACGCCCCCGCCGGCGCCGACCTGGCTGGCCACGACCTCGGCAACCGCCCGCGACCACGGGTATCCACCCGGTCGGAATGGCCGCTTCTTCCTCAAGCTGTACGGCCATCCCGACCGGCAGACGGCCATCCTGACCCGCCACCTCCCCTACCTCCACGCCGAGCTGGCCGAGCTGGGCGTGGGCGGGCGATCGTGGTTCCTGCGCTACCACGATCCCGACTGTCACCTGCGGCTGCGTGTGACCGTCCCGGCCGACAGCTTCGCCGCCACCGCCGACTGCCTCGCAGCCTGGAGCGAGCGGCTACGCCAGGCCAACCTGGTCGCCCATGTGCAGTGGGACACCTACTTCCCCGAGACCGCCCGGTTCGGCGGCCCAGAGGTTATGGAGCTTGCCGAGGAGGTGTTCGCCGCGGACTCGGCGGCCGTGCTCGCCCAACTCCAGACCGTCACCCTCCAAGGTGGTCCCGACCTGCGGACCATCACCGCGGCGGGCATGCTCGACCTGGCCATCGGCTGGCTCGGCGACACCGGCGCGGCCATGCGCTGGCTGATCGTCAACACCCGGCCGGTCGCCCCCGCACCGGCCCGCACCCTTTACGACCAAGCCGTCACCCTGGCCAACCCCTACCACCGGGGCGACGTCACCTCTCTGCCGAACGGCGAGAACATCGCCGCCTGCTGGGCGCAGCGCCGAGCCCAGCTGGCCGGTTACCGGCACGTCCTGCGGGATGCCGCCGAGCTGCTGCCCGACCTGCTGCACCTGAACCACGCCCGCGTCGCCGGCACCGACCCCGGACACGAGGCCCTGTGCCTGCACCTGGCCCGCGCCGCCGCCCTGAGCTGGTCCGCACACGCCAGGAGGAGCGTATGACCCACCCCATCCCTGACACACTGGCGGCATCCGACGCCCTCGCGACCGTGCTCGCCGACCCCGGGAAGGTCCAGGCCACCGTCCCATCGGACAGCGGGCGCGCCTGGTCGCAGTCACTCGCCGGCGGCGCGGCGGGCATAGCCCTCCTGCACATCGAACGCGCCCACTCCGGCCATGGCGACGAAGCCCTCGCTCACGCCTGGCTGCGGGCGGCGTTCACCGCCCCCGTGACCGCCGCGGCGAACGCCAACCTGTACGTAGGCGCGCCCGCGCTCGCGTTCGTTACGCACGCCGCAGCCGCATCAGCAGGAAGGTCGCAGCACACACTGGCCACGCTGGACCAAGCCGTCGCGAACCTCACCCGAGCCCGCCTGGAAGCCGCCCACGCCCGCATCGACCGAGGCGAACTCCCCGAGATGAAGGAGTTCGACCTGATCCGCGGGCTGACCGGGCTCGGCGTCTACCACCTGCGCTGCAACCCCGACCACGAGCTCACCCACGACGTCCTCGCCTACCTCGTACGGCTCACCCAGCCGCTCCCAACCCGTCACGGTCTACCGGCGTGGTGGACGCCCGTCGCGCCCAACGGTGAGCGCGACCCTGACGAGTTCCCCGGCGGGCACGGCAACCTGGGCCTCTCCCATGGCATCAGCGCACCCCTGGCGCTGCTGTCCCTGGCCGCCCTGCGCGGCATGCCGGTGCCCGGGTTGGCCGAGGCGATCGGACGCGTCTGCGCGTGGACCGACGACTGGCTCCAGCACGACCACGTGGGCCCGTGGTGGCCGGGCCTGCTCACTCACCGCGAGCTCCACGAGCAGCACGTCGATCCGTCGCTGCGGCCCCGCCCGTCATGGTGCTACGGCGTCGCCGGTACCGCTCGGGCCCAGCAGCTTGCCGGGCTCGCCCTCAACGACACCGAACGGCGGCGAACGGCCGAACAGGCGGTGCTCACGACGCTGCGCAACCCAGCTCTGCCCGACCTTCTCCCCGATCTCGGGCTCTGCCACGGCATGGCCGGGCTCCTCCAAGCCGCCTGGCGGATCGCAGGCGACGCCCTCGACGACCAGATAACCGCCGAGTTGCCCGGCCTGGCCTCGCAGCTCGTCGCCCGCCTCCCGCCCCTGATGGCCAACCCCGAACTCCTGGACGGCACCGCGGGCATCGCACTCGCCCTGCACACCTTCGGCACCAACACAGCGCCCACCTCGGGGTGGGACGCCGTACTCCTCCTGGCCCTTTAACCGCCTCTCCTTGGAGAACCACTGATGAGGGCCCAGCTCGCGCCACCCGCCGCCGGTCAGGCTGTCATCGCAGTTCTGGCCGGCGAGCCCCTCGGCGAGGTGGCCGCCCGCTTCCAGATGCGCGAGGACGACCTGGTCCGCGCCGTGGAGGTGTACCGGATCGCGGGTGAGGCGGCACTGATCCGAATGTCGGAGCGGCCAGCCTGGTACCAGATCACGGTCGCCAGCCCTGCCTTAAGTCACCACCACGGGCTAACGCCGTTTGTGCTTTCCCACCTCGGCGCCGAGCTGGGCGAGGCCGAGAACGACAAGGTGATCCACAGCTACCACTTCCTCCGCAAAGACGGCGGGATACGGCTACGCGTCCGCCCCAACAGCGAGCCCGCCCAGCAGCGGCTCGCCGCCATCCTGGACAGACTCGCCGCCTGCGGGCAGGTCAGCGGCTGGGTGCCCGGCATCTACGAGCCGGAAACCCACGCCTTCGGCGGTCCGGCCGCCATGCGAACAGCGCACACGCTGTTTTGCGCCGACTCCCACGCTGCCCTCGCCTCCTTCGACCTGGCCTCACCCCTGCCAAGCCCGTGCCCGAGGAAGACCTCGGTGCTGCTCACTTGCGCCCTCTTGCGCGCAGCGGGCTTGGACGTGCATGAACAGGGCGATGTCTGGGCGCGAATCTGCGCCCGCCGTGACCCGCCCCGGCTTCCGCCGCCTCACCAGATGGACGCCGCGCTCACCGGAATCGGACACCTGATGGCCGCTGACCCCGTCGCCCAGCGCTTCGGCACCGGGTGGCGAAGCCGCGTGGCTGCCTTCGAGGTCGCCGGACGCGAACTCGCGGGCCTCGCCCGCACCGGAGTGCTCCAGCGAGGTCTGCGCGCCGTACTCGCCCGCCACGTTCTGTTCCTGTTCAACCGGGCCGGCATGCGCGGCCACCAACAGGCCATCGTGGCCTACCTCGCCCACGCCGTCGCGATGGACGAACCGGCCCTCGCCGTCATAGTGCCCACCGAACTGGTCGAGAGGGGATGACGTGGACCTGCCTGGCCCCTTGACACGCCGCTTCCCGCTCACCACCCATCCCACCAACACTAAGGTCAGCCGAATGACTACCGCGACTACTGTCAGTGAAGACATGTCCGCTGAGCGGCTCCGCGCCGCCCTGACCGACCAGCTGTGCTCCCAGGGCATCATTCAGGATGCCGCTGTTGAGGACGCCTTCCGGCGTGTCCCCCGAGAGCCCTTCCTGCCCGGTGTGCCGCTGGAGCAGGTGTATGACGACAACGCCGTCTACACCAAGGAGGACGATACCGGCACCTCGATCAGCGCCGCCTCACAGCCGCGGGTCGTCGCCGTGATGCTCCAGCAACTCGCCCCGCAGCCCGGCCAGCGGATCTTGGAGGTTGGCGCCGGTACGGGCGTCAACGCCGCTTACTTGGCGGCCCTCGTCGGCGAGAACGGGCACGTCGTCACGATGGACGTCGACGAAGACCTGGTGGACGGCGCCCGGGAGCACCTGGCCGCTGCGGGCGTGAGCAACGTGGAGGTCATCCTCGGTGACGGCGCGCTCGGCCACCCCGAGGGCGCCCCTTACGACCGGGTGATCGCGACCGTCGGCGCGTTCGAGGTGCCCACCGCGTGGCTGGAGCAGCTCGCCCCCGGCGGGCGCCTGGTCGTGCCGCTGCGCCTGCGCGGCGCCGCCGCCCGCAGCATCGCCTTCGAGCGCGGCGACGGCTGCTGGCGCAGCGTGGGCAGTGAGCTGGCGATCTTCATGCCGCTGCGCGGTGGTATCGGCGACGACACGCGGCGTACCGTCAAGCTCACCCCTGGGGAAGGGGTGGCGTTGGAGGTCCACCAGGACCAGACGGTCGATGGCCACGCTCTTGCCGGTGTGCTGGACACCGAGCACCACGAGACCTGGACCGGGGTCCTGTTCGCCCCGATGGAGTGCTTCGAGTGGCTGGACCTGTGGCTGGCCTGCACGCTCGGCAACGCTCTGATGAGGATGAACGCCCAGTCTGAGGCCAAGGACCGCGGCCAGGTCAGCCCGATGTTCGGCTGGGGGTCGATGGCCACCACCCGCGACGGTGATCTGGCCTACCTCACCATCCGCCCCGCCCCACCGGCCACCGACGGCGGGAAACGGTACGAGGTCGGCGTCGTCGGCCACGGGCCCGCCGGGGCAACGCTGATGCAGGAGATGGCCGACCAGGTCCACATCTGGAACGCGGAGTATCGGGAGCGCAGCGTACGGTTCGAGCTGCCTGAGGCGCCCGCGACCACCGACCCCGCCGCAGGCCGGTTCATCCTGAACCGCCCGCACCACCCCATCACCGTCATCTGGGAATGACATGGATCCCGTCGGTCCGGTAGCGCGCCGGTTTCCTCTCGTCGCGCGGGCACGCCCGGCCTGCGGTCCGCTGAATGCCCGCGTCGGCGAGTTGTGTGTCCTCGCCGACGCGGCCAAGCGGTCCGGCAACCCGGCGTCGGCGTCCGCGGTCTTCAACCAGGCAGCCCTGCTGGCCTCCGATGTCGGGCTGCCGGATCTGGCACGGGCCTGGTGCCACCGGCACGCCGACGCCTACCTGCGCGCCCGCCCTTTGGGCGCGCAGGCCGCGCGCCACGCACTCGAACCTCTCGTCAACCTCGCGCGCCTGCACATCCGCGACGGCGACGGTGACGCCGCTCTGCGACTCCTCACCGGCCTGTACGAGGCCGTCACCGGTCGCGCCGACACCATCCTCGACGACCTGCCGGTATCGGCGGAAACGCTCACCTCGACTACGGAAGACCACCGAGAGGTGTGTCAGTGGCTGTGGGGCGTCCTCCTGGCCGAAGGCGCCCGCGCCTTGACCAGCGTGGGCCGCTGGCACGATGCGCTCACCCACCTCCAGCGCCACCATGGCGTCGGCCGGCGGATGCTCGACGGTCGCCAGGTCGCGGTCATCGCGAGCACCACCGTTGGTGACGCGGACGGCGCCCTGGCCCTGCTCGCGGACACCATGCCTGGCGAGCCCTGGGAGAACGCGGTGACCACGTGCCTGAACGTGCTGTGCCGCCGCAGCGCCCACCGGTTGGTGGAGGCTGATCTCTCGGTGATGGTGGAGCGCTACCGGCAGTTTGTTCCCGCGTCCGGCCTGGCGGTGTTCGGCACACGCCTGGGTCTGTCCGTCATCGACGCCGCCGGAGGCGTGGAGCACCCTGGTGCGCGGGGTATCGCCGCCGTACTGATTCAGCGGGCCTCCCAGGATGGATACGCGGCGCGCGAAGTGCTGGCCCATGAGGGGTGCGCCGCGCTGCTCACCGACGAGCAAGCACGCGCTCTCGCCGAAGTGCTGGACGCCTGCGCGCTGGGAAGCCAGATACTCCCCGCACGACTGACGACTGACCTTTCGACCGCGCTGAACACCAGCGAAGCGGTGCTTTCGAGGGCTCTCCACGTTAGGTAGGTGAGATCAGCAACAGCTCTTCCTCCAAAAGCCGGACCCGTATGGCTGGGTCTGGAGTGCACGAACAGATCTGCCGGACGTCCGATGACGTGATTTACGACCCCGTGGCCGCGACGGGGTCTACCGTCGAGGCGATGTGAGCTACGGACCTGCTGGTTATCCCCAAGCTGTGGATTCCCGCGAGCGAATGCAACCAGGGTCACGCCGGTTGCGCCGACAACCCGAAGGAGAGCTGACCGTGAGACCACAATGGGCCGATCTTCCCGGTGGTGTGCGCGACGCAGTCCAGGCCCGGATCGGTCACGTCCTCAAGGCCGAAGCCGTGACCAAGGGACTCATGCCCGGACTCGCCGCCCGGCTGCACACCGAGAACAGCGGGACCGTCTTCCTCAAGGCCGTCTCCACCGCCAGCCCGGCAGCGACCCTCTACGAGCGGGAACGACAAGCCGGCACAGTACTGCCGCCCGGCCTGCCCACGCCCCGCCTGAGGTGGAGCGGCGAGGTCGAGGAATGGATCGTGCTGCTGCACGAGTATGTCGACGGCCGGGACGCCGATCTGTCGCCCGGTTCGCCGGACGTGCCGCTGGTGCTGGACACCCTGGTCGTCCTGAACGAGGCGCTCACCCCGTGCCCCGGCCAGCTTCCGGATGTCGTAGTGAACATCGCGGGACTCCAGGCCAAGGCCGCGAGCCTGCTCGCCGGGGAGCTGTCGTACCGGGCCATGTACGAGACGGCACTCGCCAAGTTCAGTCCCGACGCGCTGGACGGCGACACCCTTCTCCACTACGACCTGCGCTCCGGCAACTTCCGGATCGATGATGGGCGAACGTACGTGATCGATTGGGCGTTCGCGGTGCGCGGTGCCGCGTGGGTGGACGCGGTCATGCTCGCTCCCCGCCTCATCGAGGCGGGTCACACCCCGGAGCAGACCGAGGCGCTGCTGGCCCGGGTATCGGCGTGGCGGTCCGCGCCCGCGGACGCGGTCACCGCCCTGGCCGCGCTGTGGACGCTGTTCCGCCTGTACAAGGCGCGGTTCGGCCCGGTGGAAGGACGCGATTTCCGAGCGCGAGCCGCCGAGGCCGGGCGAGCATGGGTGCGGCATCGCTCCTGCTGACCTGCTCCTGGAGGACCTGACGTGACCGTGCATGAGGCCGTAGGGTTTCGCTCTGCTCTCGCCGACCAGTTCGGGAGGGGCGCTTCAGGGAGCAAGATCTCCCGGGGCCGCGGCTACCGCATCGAGTGATGCCCTACAGGGACAAGTGAGAGGCAAGGCCGATGTCTTTCAGGCGGTGCTTCGGCCGTGGATGTCGATCGGTGGCGGCAGCGTGCGTAGCCGCTCGTGGAGATCCCGCGCCGTAGCGATGTCCGTGTCGTCCAGCGTGGCCGCAACCCGCTGTAGCTGCTCCTGGTTATGACGGTCTGAAATGGCCCACTCTGACGGGGCGGATGAAACCGTCATAGCCACGGCACGATCCGCGTTCAGCCAAGCCTGCCCGTATCCAACGTCCCGACGATCCGCTGACGCCCGAAGAGGCCGGCCTTCGTCAGTGCCTCCAGGAGCAAGTTCTCCAGACCTCGGAGACCGAGTAGCCAGCAAGATCAATCCCTTAGCGCCAACGGCTGGTCCATTGTTCCCCGGGGCAGATAGAGGACCTGGCGGCACCCTGGAACCTTATAGGTTCCCAAGATCCCAGCTAATCGATGATTCTTGTCTAGATTCCGTACCCTGTTCAACTGCAAGTCGCTGTCGTACCGGGGAGCGACAATCCCGTAACCGGAGCGCCAGAAGGGGCACCACGTCATACCGTCGACTGCGACGAAATCGATCGAAACGTAACGCCTGACTCCGATACAAGGGAGTGACATGAGAAGACTGGCAATGGTCGCCGTGACAATGGCGATAACGGTGGCAACGTTTCTCACTGGTGTGTCGGCCGCACACGCCGCAGGACCCGATCCTGACGAGCCCACCACCGCCAAGACCGCCGCTGCAGCCTTGGCTGCAGCTCCGTCCTGCATCTATCGAGAGGTTCGGGATCGATACCCGGCAGTCGATGAAATCTACGTATGGAACCGATGCGGCCAGGACTACTGGCTCAAAGTCATCATCGCTTTCGGGCCCGACTCGAGCTGCCGATTCATCCAGTCCGGTCACGGATTCGTCTTCTTCTTCTGGCCAGCGCCCGGACAATACGACGGATTGCAAGTCTGCTGACTAAAGCAGGCGGCAAGCGCTGCCCCTTGTGAGTCACCGCATTTTCAGGTGAACCATATTCCATGAGCGACGTGATTAGATCCATCCAGCCGGCGGCGTCCAATATTCGACGCTGCCGGCATTCTCGTATGACTCAGAACCGTCTCTCAGCGTGCCGAGGTTGTGGAAGGAGTTCTGCGAACGGCGACCTGCAGGAACGCCTCGCTGGACATACGACAGCGCGTGTACGGGGTGCGAGGAACATCGGAACCGGATCGTGCGCTTGTACGCTCCATGACGAGCTACCGCAGATACTGAGGTTGAAGCTCGGGAGTTAGATCATCGATGGTGATTTATGACCGCTAGATGACCGCACGTTCGGTATGCCGGAGTTATGAGGTATCCGG